>NZ_JAKUFX010000221.1:0-4307 GCF_022663635.1 Bacillus cereus group sp. BfR-BA-01356
GTTATGATGATTTCAAAAGCAGTCCTCTTACTGAAGACAATTGTGAGGGAAAAACATGAATAAATTCGCAATCATTCACATGCAGAAATTTCAAATTTCTGATGTGCAAGGAATTCAAAAACATAATCAGAGACAAGGAAAAAGTAAATCCAATTTGGATATTGATTATTCGAAAAGTGAACAAAATTATGATTTGTTGAATCAGCAAAAAATTAGATATGAAAGCACAATTAAACAAGAGATCAGTGAGCGAGTAAAACGAAAACCTCGAGCAAATTCCGTTGTACTTTCTGAATTTGTAGTAACAGCTTCTCCTGATTACATGCATTCATTACGTTTAGAAGAACAGAAACGTTATTTTGAAAGTTCGCTAGCGTTTATTCAAAAACGTTA
Organism: Bacillus cereus group sp. BfR-BA-01356; assembly: GCF_022663635.1. NCBI lineage: Bacteria > Bacillati > Bacillota > Bacilli > Caryophanales > Bacillaceae > Bacillus > Bacillus cereus group sp. BfR-BA-01356. The sequence goes on from NZ_JAKUFX010000221.1 coordinate 394, forward strand.
TGGAAAACAAAATACGTTGTATGCGATGGTTCATATGGATGAAGCGACACCACATATGCATATTGGTGTCATGCCAATTACAGAAGACAATCGTTTGTCAGCAAAAGATATGTTTACGAGAAAAGAGCTGATATCTTTGCAACAGGACTTTCCGTTGGAAATGCGGGAAAAAGGTTTTGATGTAGAGCGTGGAGAAGGTTCTGAGAAAAAACATTTATCGCCTCAAGCCTTTAAGGAAAAACAAGATTTAGAAGTAGAAGTGGAACAGTTATCCAATGTAAAAACGCATTTAAAGGCAAAAGTAGTGGAAACTCATAATCAATTACAACAAACCACAAACTACATTGAAAAACAGAATGAAACATTACAAAAAATTCAGCAACAATTTTTAAGTTTAGATAAAAAAATAAAAGAAAAGAAACAGGTATTTGAAACGTTTCGAAACCAAATTCCGGACAAGCCAGTGTCAATGTCTTATTTGCGAGAAGAAACAAAAACGGAAGTAACAACAAAACTGTTTGGAAAGCCAGAAATCACAGAGAAAAAAACAGGAAACATCGTGGTTACACGTGAGCAATGGAGAGATATGACAGAAAAAGTGAATGCAGCGGTTATTATAAAGAACGATTATGAACGTTTGCAAAAAACGGATCTTGTAAAAGAAAACAAACAATTACATGAGGCAGTTGATGAAATATGCGATTCACTTCAAGATTCTCAAAAGAGAAATTTAAAGTTACAAGAGGAAAACAAACAATTAAGTACAGAAGTAAGCTCGTTAAAGGCTCATATAAGAGATTTGCAGATTAATATAAAGGTTTTATATCAACAGACGAAAAAAGTCTTTAAAGAGCAATTTAAGGCGTTTAGAGGACTTATTAAGAACGAATTGGATATAAAGGGTGTAGATAATCAATTTGAACGTGAACATGCAAGAGAAGTAAAAAGTAGACAGAAAGGATATGACATGGAACGTTAGAAAAAGGTATGTTGTAAAAAAGAGCATAAGGAAACCGAATCCCACTTTGTATAAAAAGTGGTGAAATAGGCTGTGCCTATTGGGTTTCTAAAGATTTCTAGCTGGTACGTTTTTTCTATGACCTGTGGTCGTCTAGTGGTCGTTTATAGCTGTTCTGTGGCCTTCCAGTGGCCTTTGGTGGTCATTTAGTGGCTGTTTAAAATGTACTAAAAATTTAAATATGCTACAATAAATATCCATCACAAATAACTTTTTAAAGGTTACATCTAAAAAATCTCTTTGTATATTTATATATAAAGAGATTTTTTACGTTTATGTAATTGAAATTATGTTAAAGTTAATAAGACTACATTTGAGAATGTGGGTTCAAGTTGCTGTTTGACTGAATTGCACAAAAAAAACCAATTCCATTACACGGGAATTGGTTTTTTTTTGTGCCTTTTATAAACCAATACATTATATGTGCAAATAGATAAAAAGTTTTTATCATGTTTAAAAATATAAAAGGTAAATACAAAAAGCCTAGTAATTACTAGGCTTTTTGTGAAAAAAGAAATACCATTTTCACCTTAAGCCATTTATTAGTTTCACATTATTTTATGTCTATTTTAAATAAAAAGTTCGAAAGTAAACTTTTGAATAGAAGTTTACTTTCAAACTATTGATTTCATTGGATTATAAGGAAGTTTTAGAAGAATAGATATTTCCGTAAGGAAAGTATACATTCATTATGCTGAAATAAAAGGATTTACCCGTAATTCTCTTGCCCCCAAGTTTTTGAATAAGCAAGAGAATTACGGGTGTTTATTTGTTTTTGTAAATATAAAAAGTCAGACAAGATACAACAAAAAAAGCCATTCATGCTATAATTGGAGTGTCGGCTACAACTATACATGAAGGGCTTTTTTGTCTCTATTTAATAATATTAGAGTTTTTAAAATTTATAAGAAAACTTCTAATTACATAATAACAAAAGAAAAGGCTCTTCGCTAGTTGTAAATACTAGAAACGAGGAGAAGAACATGGCAAATTCTATTGATTTTAAACAAGTTGAGAAAAATGCGAGATTAAGAGAGATTGAAAGTTCTAAAATTTTATCGGAAGAAGAAATGTATTTAGCTAATGATCTTCAAGCAAAAGCGAATTCTAAAGGAATGAAATTAGTGCCAGAAAGAAAAATTAAAAATAATTTCCGCTTCGCTCAATTTATTCAAGCAAATTGGTCTTATTTAAGAGACATTAAATATTTAACAAATGCAGAAAAAACATTTTTAATTGATATATTATCTAATATAGGTTTTTTATCTAACTGTATTGTAGATGACGTACAAAAGAAAAATCCTACTCCTTTAAATCAACAAGCTATTGCTGACTTACTAGGAACTTATAAACCTAATGTAAGTAGAACTGTAAAAAAATTAGTAGATAAAGGTGTTTTATGTAAAGCAGAGCTAGGACTTGAAGAAAATAACGCCAGGGCATATTCGCTTTTTGTTAATCCAAATATTATTTTTTCCGGTAATAAGGATGAAGTTAATCAAACTTTACAAGCTATGTTTTCAAAAGTCCCTAAAGAATTAAAAAAATTACCCCAACGATTATTTTAAGAGCCTTTGGCTCTTTTTTTTATTGACAAAAATAAAAAGTATATCTTGTTTTAAAAATCGTAGTTAGCAATTTTGCTAACTAATGTTAGTAAAATTGCTAACTACGGAAAACTTAAAAACCCTTGATATGACTATGTTTTTTAAACTTTTAATAGCTTGTCCCTCTTACTCTATATATAGAAAGCTAAAAGTTCCGCAAGGAACAGGTCGTATTTTTGAGTAAATACCACTCAAAAATCTCCACCTTGTCCGCTTTGCTCCCTCCTTGCCAAACTTTTTTCGGCTGGTTTTTAGCTTTCGCCAAGCCGAACAGACCAAAAACGGGGTTAAGTTGCTCGACTTGGACTAGCAATTGTACCAGCCGAACCGCCAGTTCTTCCGTTCAAAGTATGATTCTTTTTTGATACGAATCAACGCTATGTGGGGTTTAGCCCCCACACGACTAGCCAGCACTCACACCCAAAAACAGGGGAAAGATAATTCTAACGTTCAAATTAGTACTAAAAAGGTCTATAATTAATCTATTAAAATAGTACTATTTAGTTTATTGGAGGTCGTGTGAATGTCTAAACAACAGGTTAAATTCTATGTTACGGAAAAGGAAATGGAACGTTTGAAATTTTTGTCTGAAATGCGATATATGACAGTTCCTAATTATGCAAAGTTAACAGCATTAGGTGTGCAAATTAGACAGCCAAAAGAGATAGTTGTAGGTAATGTAGAATTACAAGAAGAAGATAAAGCGGTATTAAAAGAAATTTTGGAGAGAAGACGAGGAATTAGCTATATAGCTTACGACACAGGATTTAACCAGCGATTGGAACAACTCGCAAAACGACTATTGGGAGAAGAAAAATAAGCGGTAAGTGTCAATGGTAAGCGGACTTTCAGGGATCAGCGGTTTGTGCTGATCCCTGAAAGGAGCATTAAGGAATGGACACGTGCAGCTGATTCTTCATCCTCTTGGCAGTTTCTCAAAACGAATCGTTTTGGGGACGCCAGCCGGCGAGGAAGCCCCTCAAGGATTGAGGGGTTGGGGAGTTCGATTGATGGGGTCAAGGGGAAGAGTTCCCCTTGTGGGGTGTGGGGCAAAGCTCCAGGGATTTTATCACGCCATGGCGTGATTTGGCGAAGCCAACAAGGTCTCGCAGAGCCCACACCAAATGGAATTTGGTATAGTGGGCTATACCAAAACTTTGGATTCGCTCTCTCGATATGTTATGATGATTTCAAAAGCAGTCCTCTTACTGAAGACAATTGTGAGGGAAAAACATGAATAAATTCGCAATCATTCACATGCAGAAATTTCAAATTTCTGATGTGCAAGG
>NZ_JAKUFX010000222.1:0-4146 GCF_022663635.1 Bacillus cereus group sp. BfR-BA-01356
ATTAAACAATAAACAAATTAGATGGAGCGCCGTATGAGGTGAAAGTCTCACGTACGGTGTGGAGTGGGGGAAAAGGTAGAGATAACTTCAAATCCTTACCTATCACTAACAGGGGCAATATGGAGACATGAGCTCATCTTGTATTGGTGTAAAGGGGAATGCTCGTGTAGGGTGTATTAAAGATCCCAATATTTCTATAGAAGCAGGTGTACGGGAATTTAAAGATGTACTAGGAAAGGTCAATGGTGACATTGCACTCGCTTTGCAGTCGTACAACTTTGGCGAAGGTTTTATTAGTTACGCTTTAGCAAAGGGTGGCTATTCAGAAGAAACAGCTATTGAGTTTTCAAGAAGTAAGAATCATTTAAATCCAGGTGGTTGCTCCGATCCGAATAACTTCCGAACCAAGGTAAATGCGTGTTATGGTGATTTTACATATGTTTCCAAAGTTTTAAAATATTACAAAGATTTAGGTTGTGTGGCAGATGTATCTGGAGAATGGATTTCTGATAAAGGTTGGAAATGGCCAACGAAATCAGGTCGTATTACAGATACGTTTGATGCAGTGCGTGGTGGAAAGCAACATAATGCAGTTGATATTGGGGCCATGACCGCCGGAAAAGCTGGAGACCCTGTATGGTCAATGGAAGTAGGTATTGTAACAGCCCAAACAGGAAATGTAAATGGTGGTGGTCTAGGTGTCTATGTAGATCATGGAAATGGTATTGTATCTCGTTACTTACATTTGAGTAAAATATCAGTTGCACCGGGAACTATGGTGACAAAAGGGCAAATTATTGGGGAAATGGGCGGTTCTAACTTTGATAGAGATACAGGTTTCCTTAATATGAATGGATACGCTGTCCATTTAGATTTCCAAATTTGTATTAATGACCAACCAACAGATCCAATGAAATTCTTTAAGAAAAATGATGATCCAGGGTTATCATCTGGTGGTTCTCCTACAATGACAAATGCTAAACGACAAAAGGTACTGGAAGAAGCGAAAAAATGGATTGGGCAAGGGAAAGTGAGCTATGTATCCGGTGCTAGAAATCCAGCTGCAGGTAGTGCTGATTGTTCAGGATTTACACAATACGTGTTTAAAACCAGTATAGGTGTCCAACTAGGGGATTGGACAGGTGCTCAAATTGGACAGGGAAAACAGGTGCCCGATATCGGTCGTGCACAGCCAGGAGACTTAATTTTCTATGAAAATCCGAACCATGTATCTATTTATTTAGGGAATCAGAAAATGATTCATATTGGTGATAATAAAGGTGTACAAATTACAGGTCTAAACTATACGGCAAGAGGACAACATATGACGCAAGTCCGTAATGTAATCGACTGATATGGGATGTGATGATATGAAGAAAGTCATGAATATGTTAGCGAATCTGCCTCGTAAGTACTTAGTTATATTGGTAATTATAGTGTTAGTAGTAGGCGTTGCGACCTATAATACGATTCATCGTTATATGATGAAATCACAAGTACAAGAGGAAGAGCAGGTAAATCAAGATGAAATCGAGATGCTTGGTGATAAGCCAAAGGGATTTGATACAAAAGAGGAAGAATATATCGCAAAGACAAAAACAGTAGAGGATTTACTACGAAAAATTTCTAATAGTAGTTATGATGTCCCGTATTTGTTTACAAAGGCTGGATTTGGTATTGAACCAATGAAGATGACAAGTAATGAGCGTATGCTGGCTACAGAAGCTGTTCAAAGGTATTTCCTAAATGGAGATCAATTTTACAATGCGCGTATTACCAAAATTGATCGTGGAAAAAAAGTAGATACGTTTCATATTGAAGTTTTAATTCAACAGGTAAACTTCTTAGAACCACGACAATTTAAAGTGCAGGTAAACAAATATGCACAAATTGTAACACCAATTGCACAAATTCCACATGGACAAGAAGAAGTACCTGTGGATTAAGAAGAAAGTGAGGGTTGTGGAGAAAAACACAACCCTTTTATAAAAAAATAAAGAGTACCTAAAAATATTTATTGAATATTCATAATTTTCTGATATAATAAAACCATGGTTAAAAGAAATTTGTATATAACGTTAAATGAAATGGATATGGAGGAATACAAATGAGAATGTTAATTGGAACAGCTGCGAATTTTGTTTCGGGGTATTATATAGGACGAAATTCTGGATTATTAGGAACGTTGCTTGGATGGGCTTTTTTGTTGGGTGGTGGCTATCTGTTAATAGAAAATTGGGATAGTATCACAGTATGGATGCATAGTTTAAATATTGTAAAAGGGCTAGATGGTTACGAAGATATGAGCAATGGCTTCATTTTCATCTGTTTGGTGGTAAGTGGCTTTATTTTTATCTTGTTGTCCCCGATTTTCATTATTTTATTAATAGTTTGTTTTGTGTTAATGAATATTGTTGCTTGTACACTTGTGTTATTAACATCACCAAGTACATACATAAAGAAGAAAGATAAGGAGAGTGAGTGGGAATGAGTACAATTCTAGTTTTAGGTGGATCAAATGGAAGAACGTTAGAGAAGTTGGCCAAAAAAAGAGACTGCCAGGTTATTTTCCATGATGGGAAAAATCACGGAGGCGTAAAGAAAACGTTTCGAAGTGTTATAAAAAAATGCGATGTTATTGTCATTCAAAAAGGTGCATGTGGCCATGTATCTATTGATGTAGCAAAAGAGTACGCAAAGAAGTATGATGTCCCACTATTATTTAATCAGGGATTTGGTGGAACAGGTGCATTAGAAATGGGTTTAAAGCATCTGCAAGCGGCTTGATTTTAGTAGATAGTCTGAGATAACTGTATGGGCACCTAATTATATAATTATTATATATAATTATTATATATAATTTTTAGTGTTCATTTGTAATTACTTAATGTAATAAAATATGAATTTTGTAGAGAAGTAGGTGGGTTTATGAAAGAAAAGATTGATTCAATTAAAAATAAACTCTCTAATGGAAAATCTCGTTTTGAGAATGGTAAGACCGTGGTAGAGGTTAGTTTATCTGAATTAAATGAATTACTGAGCTTGGCTTATGACATTAATAATTATCGTTTAAATGCTTTGTGGAATTTAGAGCAAACATCAAAGGCATATAAAGAGTACAAAATACGTAACGAAAAATACCAAGAATCGTTAAAACTAATAAAAGGAATAACAAATGGAGTAGATAATGCAATTGTTAAAGATGTGAATCGAATAGCAAAAGAATCATTATCATAATTAACCAAAGCGTTGTTTGAAAATAAAGGAGCTGGGGAAATGGACGAAAAGAAATTGGAATTGAATGAGGATCAAAAATCTGTATTACTGAAGGTGTTAAAGGATATGCACTTTGCTAATGCTCAATTACGTGAATGGGTGAGTAAAGATTTACTTTCAATCGAAATGTCAAAAACACTTCCATCATTGATAGAAAGCTATTTTAGTGAAGCAGCAAAAGTACTAAATTACGAATCATATCTGTTGGAAGAAAAAGAAAAACGTTATGCGGAGATTAAAAAGGCGAATCAAAAGATACATGAATTACAGGGTAAATTAGGTTCCGATAAACCAGTTGATGGTTTAAAAGAACAGTTGAAACATCTTTCTGAAGTTGTTAGTGAATGGTGGAATACAGAAGGTTTTAATCATGTGCATGATACGAAGTATTACCCCTATGGTGGAATGAGAGTGAAACTTAGCTTTATGTTAGAACATTGTCGTTCTTTCAGTAAAACTCCTGTAACAGATAAAAGGAGCCGAGAGGAACACATTCAATATTTACGTGAAATGGGATTTGAATTTGCCGACTTTGAAAAAGGACGGAGTGAAAAATTGGATTTAATCGACAATCATCAAAATCGTTCATTACTTATAAAGATGCTTACAGAGCGTTTTCCTTCTCTTGATGTTTATAGCTTTAGCAACCATAGTAGTTACTCTAAAAAAGACATTTTTATTATTAAGCATATAGATGCTTCAATTTATGATTTATCTGATATTTAAAATCGATGAAATAAAACAAAATAATTATTTAAGGGAAAAGACCTGCGGTAGTATGTCAACTGAAAAATAATATCTTTTGAAGTTATCAAAGGACAAATTGCTTAAAAAAGACATCACGAAACTAGACCAGTATTTTATGTAAAA
>NZ_JAKUFX010000223.1:0-4135 GCF_022663635.1 Bacillus cereus group sp. BfR-BA-01356
TTTTACATAAAATACTGGTCTAGTTTCGTGATGTCTTTTTTAAGCAATTTGTCCTTTGATAACTTCAAAAGATATTATTTTTCAGTTGACATACTACCGCAGGTCTTTTCTGTTTATTTAATACAAGACTCTATCCAGTCTGTATCACTTCTAAACTTTTTGTTTATTCACATTCCAAACAATTTCACTTTTTACAAGGAATATCCTTTTCTTATAAAGATTATTAACATATTCTTTACAACTAAAAAGTAGTTTAATATTAACTTATAAATTTAAATTTATTTATGCAATAATGCATATTTGATAAATACTTTAAAAAACAGTTTGAATAAAATGCATTCAAAGAAAACCGTGCCACAAAACAGATACGGTCTAAGACAGAAATAATAAAAATTAAGATGATAGCTCGACTTTTCCCTTTTCCATAACTATCTTTATTTTTGTGTAAAACCATTCTTTCTCTGAATAATACGTACAAAAATAGATTGGATACCATGTAGGCACCAATCTATTTTAATTAAAGAAACTGTGTCAATTCTGAGTTCACAACACGTTGTGCAGTAATAATAACATTTTCAGCTGTTAGTCCATAAACACTATATAGTCCACCAGGTTGATTAGGAACAATTTGAACTTCATATTCAAATGCTTGTCCAAGAGCAGGATGAACTAAGCTTAGAGTTGCAAAAGTAGAAGCATTAGAATTCACATTGAAGTTTACCTGCTCAATTAATACTAATGAACCGTCAAGTCTAAAAACTCTAGCTACTCCAGTAAGTGGGCCCGCAGTACGGTTAAGGATCTTCACCCTAACTTTATTTGCATTAGCAGGTTGATTTCCTACGTTTTCAATTGGTCCTGTAGTAAGAGCCATATAATACCACCTCCATTATATTATTATGATATTCAATCATACACATTAACGTTATAATACATTTACCCAATTTATTTAAAATAAAAAAATGTTCGTTTTTATCTCGTTAATTAATAAAAAACGAACATTTTATAATGAATGAATTCGCAAAAAATAAATTCATATACTAAACTAAATCAACCTACAACAACCGTTTTTTTACAGACAATCACTCTCCTTTCCGACTTCCTCACTTTCGCCTAATATTGAACCGAAAATCTTTCTACCTGCATGTTGCGAGATAAAATACGTATCCATCCAATTCACAATTATTTCTTCTAGCTCTGGATGAAGGGGCTTTCCTGCCCCTTCTTCATAATTCTTTTTAAACTCTAATGCTTTGAACTCCCCCTCAAAACTTTTTAAACTATGATCCATATCTTTGATTACATGTACTGCAGAATCACCCTTCACATAATCACCGATCCGCTTCGCTCTTTCAGGGTCAGCTTGAATATCTTTATCACCAGCAATAGCTAGTACTGGACATGTTACTTGTTGTAAATCTTTATAAATATCATGCTGAAAATGCTCTCTAAACCATTTTGCATTCATCGGTTTAAAACCAACTTTAATCGTATCTTTTTCTGTGTTCATCATTTTCTCTTTTATTTTTTCCATCTGCTTTTCTCCACGTTTCTCCACATTGAGAAGACGCATTAACTTTCCTTTTATTCCTTTCTGCGCTTTTAGTTCTTTATAAGCAATCTCTCTTTGTCTTTTCGAAGCCTCTTCTAATGATTCCGCAGCTCCGGTAAGAAGGATGAGCCCATTAACTGGTGTTCTTGCATTGACTACCGTTGCCAACATACACCCTTCACTATGACCAGCCAAAATGATATTTTCTGGATCAACAAATGGTTGTTCTTTTAAATACGTAATCGTAGACTCTATATCACTAACTAAATCCCACACTCCAGTCTTCAGAAATTCTCCGTCACTCTTTCCTACTCCGCGCTTATCAAAACGGAGCGTCACTACTCCAAGCTTCGCCATTACATGCGCTAAATCTTTATAAATATTTGACGCCAGCTTTAATGGTACGATCATTCCATCACGATCAATTTCTCCAGATCCAGCAATAATGACAACCGCAGCATACTTCCCATCAACTTTCGGCCTTGTAATCGTTCCATGCAAAGTAAATTCACTATTTATCGCTATTTCATATTCATCAAAATTCATCATTTTTTCCTCCCTCTATTCTTTTATATCCAATTTAAATTTCAAACTCGCTATTATATTTTTATACTCTCTTACATCTTTCATCGGAGCGAAAACTGGATTCTCTGCAATACTTTGTAACATGCTTCGCTTTATAATCTCTTCATTTCTAACTGTTTTAGCGCCGAGCGGAAACTCTGCAAACCATCCATCAATCGCATCAAAATAGGAATCACCGTGTAAATGCAGACTATTTACTGTGAAGCTTGCCGCACAAACTGCTACATATTTCCGTAACATTTCTAATGCTCTTTCAAAATTGCCTTGCATACAATATACTTGCGCAGCAGCATAGTATACTTTTAAAGTCATATTGGGATGTAATGTTTCTATTTCATATATATCTATTAACATAAAAGCTCTATTTAAAATTACCTCTACCTTTTCAGCGCTTGAAGCATTTACTACTACATAATTCGGTATTGTCGCAACGAGTTGTATTAAATGTTGATACATACTAATTTGCATTATTTCATTTGCTTTTTCATTATTTCCAAGCATTTGATACGCCTGTGCAATTAAATCCTCCTCTGGAACGTTAGGACGTATCGTTTCGCCAAGCAATTGCAATACTTCATTCGCTTTATTGAGTATAAGATAGCAAGTTGCTTGAAACGATATCGCCTCTTTCACAAGAGAAACATCGTTACTTTCTTCTTGCACTCTGCTAAAGAGATGCATTGCCTCTTCTAACATTTCAATTCTTTTATCCGTATCCTCTGTTAACATATGGTGATTAATAAAAAGTAGTCCCATTTGAAGTAATTACGAAAAACAAGAATAATATTTTTTGATGATTCCTCTGCACTCTATCATTACTTCATCAAACGGTCTTTCACTAAAAGCTTCCGCTAGTCTATGATATAAATCCTTAATATCTTCCGGTTCCATTTGCGGTGTATAACAGATTAGTTCATCTATACTTATATTAAAGTACGATGCTAACAGTGGTAAAAATGTAATATCCGGATAACTTTGCCCCGTCTCCCATTTGGAAACAGACGCCTTCGTAATACCGATATACGCCGCTAACTCTTCCTGCGTAATTCCCTTTTCTTTTCTCTTATCCGCAATTACTTTATGAATGTTTATCTCCTTCACATCATCACCTCATACTTTTATTATATGCTTTTATTTCACACAAAATATGGATTTGAAGTCGACTTTCGTTAACAAAATCAACTGTTAGGAAACATTTCTCTAAAATCAAAGGCAGGAACATATTTGATATGTTCCTGCCTTTTTATTGTGGGGTACCGATACATGGCAATCTAGCTAAGATTTTGAAGTGCTTCAAAATCAAACATTTCATCTCACCACAGTTTTCTATGGGAATCCAGTGAACATTTTATTTACATAATTTTCGTTATTGGTAGTTAATACATCTAGAAGTCTACAAAAATATCCTCCAGTTAAGTACTCTGGAGGATATTCATATTTACATAATCATTCTTAAAAGAAGCCACACAAAATGAAACCTCTTTAGCTCCCAAAAGGCTTACTCTTATCTATTAATAACTGTACATCGTCTTGCTCCTCTACAGATTAAACGCTCGGCTTCTCTTAATGAAATTGGAACAAGTACAGCTTCATCAACATCGTCTTCTACATCAAAAACCGCAAATGCTTCCCCACCCACGATTAAAACACAAATGAATTCTACTTCTAAATCATCATGAGACCTAGGAATACAATTAGAAATAGTACAACGTTGAATCCCCCCTGCTAACAATGTTCTAGCTTCTTGCTCAGATATTCGAATAAAAACAAATTCCTCTATGGCTACATTTCCAAATTCCACTTCAATTTCTACTAGAAGAAAGAATCTGTTTCTAATTCTCACTATACAATTTGCCCCAATTGAAATAATATCTTCATTCATTCTTTTCACCTCCTCGTATGATTAAGTTAGGTTTTTTAGGGACGGGATGTACCTATAAACCCAAGAGTATCTATTTTTATGAGATACTTAAATTTGTAGATAGAGTGTTGCCGACC
>NZ_JAKUFX010000224.1:0-4104 GCF_022663635.1 Bacillus cereus group sp. BfR-BA-01356
TAAATGTTTCATCATATGTTCTTCTAATTTTCCCCATAAAAAAATCCCCCTTATAGTAGACAGGATATAAAGCTTTCTTTTTTCTGTCTACTATAGGGGGAGCATATCAGTATTCCGGGCTTTCTTTTTATCCCGCTATTCACTGGGCAGTAAGAGCCCCACTGATTAAAATTTCACTTTATATCGAAATTTCAAACTCTTTCACATACACCGCTGTTCCAGCAATATCTATTTGTAACTTTTCGTTTTCTATCCCTTTCGTTACATAAACAGTTACACGACCATCTTTATTTATTTCCTGTCCTTGCTCAACGATTAAATCCAATTCATGTTCAAAATCTTTCTCTAAATACTCCGCATAATACGCTCCCATTACACCTGAAGCTGTTCCTGTCACTGGATCTTCAATCGTTCCTGCATAAGCTGACGAGAAATGACGCCCATGCATTTGTGCTAGTTCATCATAAGTTTCTAGACAAATTGGGTGAATAGAAGCATTAGGTATTTCTCTTAATACTGACGGAAATGCAGCATTATTAGGTTTCATTCTCTCAAACGCATCTAGATTTTTAATCGGCACAATTACAGTCCAGTTTCCTGTACTTCCATATACTATCGGTAAACTTACATCTAAATCATTTACTTCTAAACCAATACTATGAGCTAATTCTTCTTTTGAACCTGCAAAATCTTTAAACTGAGGTGCTGTCTGCCTCATTTTAATAAAGGTTTCTCCCTTTTCATTTACACCTATTTGTATTGGTAAAATCCCTGCCTTCGTTTCAATCGTAAGGTTACTGTTCTCTTCTAATAAACCTTTTTCGCGCAAGGTATATATCGTCCCTACTGTCCCATGACCACATAAATCCATTTCAAAACCAGGTGTAAAATAGCGCATTCTTATATCTCCTACTTCTGAGGAAAGAACAAAAGTTGTTTCGTTATATCCAACTTTTTCAGCAATAATTTGCATTTCCTCTTCCGTTAATCCATCTGCTTCTAATACAATACCTGCTGGATTTCCCTTATTTGGTTTATTCGTAAATGCGTCGTAATGAAATACGTTTATAGTCTTCATTTTCTTTTCTCCTAATCTACTTTAAAAATTTTATAATAAAGCTCTGTCTCCGTTTTCACCGAACAATAATTTCTCCAAAATATCTTCTGCATCTTTTCATTTGAAGTATGTGTACTTCCGATGTAATAAGTAGCCCCCATTTCCTTTAACATATGCAACGATTGAAGATGCATATGAGAAGCAATTCCTCTCCCGCGATAATAAGGCATTACTCCAAAGTAAAATAATCGTCCTTCACTTTCTGTTCCAGTTTCTATATGCGGTATGGACATACCAATTGGCTCAGTTTTATCATAAAAAACAATACATGACTTTTCCCACCCCTTACCTAACTCTGTTTGCACGGAATAAAAATGCTCATCGATAGTTAAAATTGAAGTTTGATTTCCTGAGTTCAACATACATTGCTCCCAAATGTATTTAAATTCTTTTTCCGATAACGTTCCTTCTGCTATTGATCGATATGTATATTGTCTTTCAAGCTCTTCTACATTGTTCAATTCTCTACATACTTCTATCTTTGCGGCATACAAAGAAAAACCGACATCAAGTAACACTTTCACACTTGAGTTATAACTACTAAACCTTTTGTTTAATACAATACTTGCTCTTTTTAACTCCCAATTAAAACAAACCTCTTCAAATCTACTTATCTTTTCTTTATATGTTTGTACGTTATACAAAACATCTTCTTCTATTTCTTCAATCGTTACTGCATTTGGTAAGCCATTTAATACTTTTTTAGAAGGGCCAAATAGATTCTGAATGATTGCAAGATCGTATATCACCACTTCAATTCCCCTACACCAGGCTCAATAAACTTCCCTGAAATATCCTCATTTGAATCTATTACCCAATCATATATATTTTTTGCTCCTTCAGCCGGAGTCATATTCGCATCAAAGGCACCAATATCAGTTTTTAATTTTCCTGGGTGAATGGCAGTTACACGAATTCTTTTATTCTCAAACTCTTGTTGTAAGCAGAGTGTTAACATATTTTGTGCAGCTTTAGCAATTCGATATGAATATGAGAACTGACCTTGCGGAAACTCTTTGTTCGCCATTTTATGTAATGATCCTAATCGAGAGGACACATTTATTATTCTCGGATGATCCGATTTAGCTAACGCCACATATGTACCTTTTACAGCCCGAATTACACCTAAGCAATGAATATTAAATAAGTCTGTTAATTCTTCTGAATTTGTATGTAAAATCTCAGTCTCCTTCCCAGTAATGCCAGCGTTATTTATAACTAGATCAACATACTCTGTATATTCCTCAAGCTGCTTCTTAATTTGCTCCGTACTCTCATCAGCCGATAAGTCTGCCAATATAGGAAAACATCTACCACTAAACATTTGCTTCAATTGCGTTACCGCAACCTCAGTTCTAACTAACGGATAAACGATATGCCCATTTTCATGAAATACTTTTACTAACTGTAACCCTAAACCGCGGCTGCCACCTGTAATAAACACTCTCATATATTCATCTCCTTATTTTTATAATAAATAAGAAAATCCATCCACTTACCATTCTCTAATGAAAACGCCTCTCTCTTGCATTCAAATGAAAAGCCTGTTCTTTCCGCAAGACGTACTGATGGCTCATTATCAACACGCATATGTAATTCGATTCTATGAAAATCAAGGCAACTAAAAAATAACGGTAGCGCAGCTTTCACACTTTCAACACCATATCCATTTCTCCAATATTGATTATGTATGGAGTATCCCATCATCGCCCATTGATAGTCCATACGTAAAATTTTAATCAGCTCTAGCTTACCAATATTAGCTCCGTCTTCTTTACGAAAAATACCTAATACATACATCTCATCTCGATGTGCTGCTTCATCAAAGCCTCTTATCCATTCCGTGAACCATTCTTTTGTTGACGATGCCATAACTTGATAACCATCGTCATATTTATACTGCGATGGTAACCTCTTATTAAATCCATCTAACCAACTTTCATAATCATCATTTTGGAACGGACGGATCATCAGTCTCTCTGTCTCTACCTGTAATAGCGGCAGCTTCATTTACATCTCTTCCTTTAATAAATGTTTGAATATTCTTTATTATCTTACACAAAATACAAAATCTAGTAAATTATTATGTTTTTGATAAACAAGGACCTGTTAAACTACAATATTGATTTTTGAGAAATACAAAAAGGAAACCCTGTTCTGAAGGGTTTCCTTTTGTCATCATACTATCAATCTTATCTGTAATTTAAAACCTTGTATTCTGTCTTTAATATTCCATACACATCAACATCTTCATATGTATTTAATAAAAGTCTATTCTGTCTTAATGTGCCTTCTTTACGTAAGCCTGACTTCTCTAACACCTTAATTGATGATCGATTTCTAGAAAGGGCAGATGCCCAAATTTTGTTTAAACCTAATTCAATAAAGCCAAAATGAATCATCCTGTTTACAGCCTCAGTTGCAAAACCCTTCCCCCAATAATTCTTACCAATCCAATAACCAAGTTCACCTCTATTGTTACCCTTGTCAATTCTTAGTGTAATTGTACCTACAATTGCTCTTGATTCTTTAGAGACAATTCCTAAAGGATATTCGATTCCTTTCCTTATAAGTTCTGGTTGCATATCAACCCAATCTTGCGCGAATTCTAATTTATATGGATGAGGAAGCCCAAGAATATTAGCTAATTCCTTGTCATTAGCTAACTCTTTAATTCTAAACACATCATCATTAGTAAAAGGTTCTATACATAAATGCTCAGTTTCTAATTTTATAGTCATAGTTTTTCCCCCTAGTACTGAAATTAGTTAGCTCCCTTTATTTTCAATATTACACTAAAAAAACACAAAAAGTTTTGAATTTTTACAATATCAATCAACAGAACCCTAAACAAAAAATCCAGTTATGCTTTATACTGATATGCTCCCTATTAGGTAGACAGATAAAAAATAAAAATCTGTTATCTAAGGGGAGTATTTTTTATGGCTAGAATGAAATATTCTAAAGCTGAAAAATTGGCGATTTTA
>NZ_JAKUFX010000225.1:0-4070 GCF_022663635.1 Bacillus cereus group sp. BfR-BA-01356
ATTATCTAGAAATATCTTGAGACGTCCAAGTATTTTCTTTATTACTGGACTCTTATTAGAGAGTAAAACTAAGCCTGAGATAGGGCTTAAATATTAATATACGAGGAGAATGTATTATGAATGCAATTGATCTTAGTATATTAAATTTAAAAGAAACGAGAAGGCGCTCAGAAAAATTATGGAATTCTCTTCCCGATAATTTTCTTAATTGGAAGCCTGATCCTGAGGCTATGTCCTTTGGTGAAATGATTCGTCACGTATGGAGCTCAACTTTTTACTATCATATGATTATAAAAAACAACGGCTCAATAAACGACATACGTACCCCGTATGATGACGAGCCAATTACTTGTGTAAAAAAAGAAATTGAATTAGCACAATCATGTTTTGCCGATTTCATAGAATATGTTCAATCAATAAGCATAGCAGAGCTAAATACAAGACTTATTGATCGAAGCGATGTTGGCTATCAACGATATTTAGGCGATATGCTATTACGAATTGCCTATCATGATGCGGTCCATGCAGGTCAATTTTTACAATATTTACGAATGGTAAACTTAGAAAGGCCATTAATTTGGGATTAAATACGAAAAATGTTTATACAGCCTCCAAACTGGCATTACAATAAGAATTTTTCAACAAGACACAATCAAAAAAACATGATAATCATTTATATTAAAAACCTACATCTCAACCAAGTGCTTCATACATATAAAAAGCATGGGTTTGATTAGTAATCAAACCCATGCTTTAAAAACTATGACCGAAACGCCGCATCCGCAAGCATAGATAGTGTTGCATCATCCATCGGCGGATTATGCAGTCCTGCTCTAACGTTTAAATAGTAACGGTGAAGCGGATTTTTTTCTGATAAACTTTTTGCCCCTACGATGCGCATTGATTTATCCACTATGGATATCGCCGCATTTGTTACGGCGTATTTCACTGCCGCTAATTCTGCTTGCAGTGACAGTTTATCTTCTGCCTCATCGTATTTTTTCGCAATTTGATATAAAAAGACGCGAGCTTGCATAAGCTCGAGTTCTAATTCTCCAACTAATCTTCTAACATTCGGTAATAAACTAATAGAATGGTTTAAACTATTTGGTTTGTATGATCCCGCAAACTGAACTGCATAATTTCTTGCTGATTGTGCAATTCCTAAATAACATGCTGGTATATGTAGCAACCAGCCAATACCCTTTTGTTTCACTTTCCCGCCTTTTACATCCGTAAAAAAGCGGTTGTCTATCTCTACATTTTGTAAGACAAGGTCGTGGCTAGCAGTCCCTCGCATTGCAACGCTATCCCACGTTTCTTCAATAGATACACCGAGTGTATTTCTTGGAATAACAAACTCACCAACTTCTTCACGGCCTTCCATACTTGCTGAAATAATAAAATAATCAAGTACTGGCGCCATCGTTGTAAAAGTTTTTCTTCCATTTATAACCCACTTCTCGCCTTGTTGAACCGCTATTGTTTCTGGTTTGCCGCCACGCGTCGGACTCCCTGTTTTCGGTTCTGTTGCTGCCCTGTTAAAGAGCGCACCATTACGTACTTCTTCGCAAAACCATTTGAACATCTCATCATTCCAAGAGCGATTTTCCGCTAGCTCCTTCACAATGCCAAGATGCCAGCCAATCGATAATGCAGTAGCTCCACAGCCTTCCGCGATTTTCTCTTGAAATAAAACGAAGTCATATAAAGAAATGGCACTACCACCAAATTCCTTCGGTAACGTTAATTTCGTATATCCGATATCTTTCAAATCATTTATATTTTCATACGGAAATGATCCTAATTCACTTAGCTGATGCTCCCTTTCCATGAACTTCGGAATCAATTTATTTATTTTCTCAATAATTAAAGACTGTTCTTCTGTTTCAACAAATGAGAGTGCCATACTATAATCTCCTTTATGCTCGATTCATAAACCGTTCATTTTGTCATTATGATTATATGAAGCTACCTCTCTATTGTTTCACTATTCCGATAAAAATACAATGTTTTTGACTAATAAGAAAAGTTCCTATTTAAGGATAGATCCTTTTCTTATATTAGTCCCCCTTCAATGCTTTTAACGGCAAAGAGGTTACATATCCAATATACGAGAATAATTCTTTAAAGAAGAATGGTATTTCTGTATCTAACGTTTTATATGCTGATGTCGGCGTTGGTGAAGCATACGCTTCAATATTAATATGTTTTGCGATTCTCATTGCGCGTTTCATATGAAGTGGATCACTTACAATCGTGTATGTTTGTATGCCGTTCTCTATTCCAACTTGCTTCGCATTTTTTAAATTTTCTTCAGTGAAAAGGGATTTAGTTTCAATTAAAATATCTTCCTCTTTTACACCTTGTTTCATTGCATATACTCTTGCAGTACGTGCTTCCTCAAGTTCTGCCTCGAACTTTGTACCACCTGTAAAAATAATCTTTTTAATATTTCCGTTCTTATATAAAGAAATCGCATGATTAATTCTTTCTTTAAATACAGGAGATGGTTTTCCGTTCCATGAAGCTGCTCCTAGTACGATACCAGCATCCGTTTTCACGTCATCATTTGCTTTAAAACGATAACTCCAAATATCGTAAGCTGCATAACTTACATATAAAATAGCAGAACAAATCATTAGTAAAAATACTTGAAAGATTCGTCTTTTCTTACTCTTCTTATTTTCTTTCATTTGTAATTGCCTCCGTACATCATCCATACTTCTATAAAAAACATTTATATCAAATCGTTTTGTTTGAGTTTATTTAAAAGAAGGAACTTTACTTGTTATTTATGTATAAAAGGGTTTTCATTTAAAATTGAGGATTATCAATTCATTTTCATTTGCGGTTTTCATTACATTTTTTAAATTCATAAGTTTATTACCATACAACTACATTGTAACGAATTTTTTCTCAGAAGGGAACGATGAAACAAAAGGAATTAAAATAAAGTAGCATTTTGTAAGAAAAAAGGTATATTTTTCATATCTCACGAACAATATACCTTTCAAAACACGAATTATAACTTTTCTTTATACAACTCTAATTTTTCTAACAATTTTTCTTTTACGCTTGGCCATTCACTCGAGATAATACTGTACACCACCGCATCTCTCACATAACCATTCGGTAATTTTCTTTCATTTCGAAGCACACCCTCTTTTACTGCGCCTAACCTTTCAATTGCTCGTTGTGCTTTTTCATTTCTTGCATCCGTCTTAATTTGCACTCTCAGCATATGCAATTTTTCAAAAGCATACTGAAGAAGCATATACTTACACTCTGTATTTATACTCGTACGTTGCACACTCGGATGATACCACGTTTGCCCTAACTCAACTGTCTTATCTTCTACTGAAATATTATATAAACGTGTACTTCCTACAATCTTATTCGACTGTTGATCTACGACTATGAAAGGTATTTGAGTACCTCTTCCGTAACCCTTTATCGCTTTTTGAACGTATTGTTGCATATCTTGCACACTATCCATTTTAGAGATTAAATACGCCCAAATATCCCGATTTCCTTCTACAATCGAAAACAAAGTTTCGACATCAGTATTATCCATTAACCGCAACTTTGCTCTTTCGTGAATAATTTCCATTTTTAAGCCCCCTTTGTTGTTACTATATCATAAGAATCAAAAACGTATTATAAGAATAAAAAAATATAAAGAAAAGAATTCTTTTCAAATATATTCTTCTCGTATAAGGTAGGAAGACTCATCAGTAACCATTAAAAAAAGAATTTTTTGATAATTTCCAATAAATTCTATATAATGATAAACGGGAGGGGATAAAAAATGCTAGATCAAATTACTTGGGGAACGCCAGGCAGCTTATTATGCTTAGGATTCTTTTTTGCGGGACTAGGAATCTTCTTAAGAAGCGTTACGTCATATACGAAAAATAAATAAGAATATCCCGCTTTTAAACAAAAGAAGCCCTCTTTTTTGTACTGACCCCTGTCAAGTAGACAGTAATTAAAACGCATAGTTAAGAAGCCTGAGTTCGATATTCGTATGGACTCAGGTTCTTTAATTTTTTCTGAAAACGATGGTG
>NZ_JAKUFX010000226.1:0-3869 GCF_022663635.1 Bacillus cereus group sp. BfR-BA-01356
ATCGAGAGATTCATAAGAAAACGTCATCCTTTCTAGTCTAGCTTTTTTAGAAAGAATAACGTTTTTTTACACTTGGGGGTAGTGAAGATTTTTAAGTTGATGGGCATGTGATGTGACCCTTATAACAGATAATACTGCAGCTCATGCTATTCAAACGAAAGAAATAAACGCAATTATTGTGGGGGCGGATCGAATTGTCGCAAATGGAGATACAGCCAATAAAATAGGGACAATGAATTTAGCTATTTTAGCAAAGTACTTTAATATCCCATTTTACGTTGCTGCGCCACTGTCAACATTTGATGTTACGAAAGAAACTGGAGCCGAAATTATTATTGAAGAAAGAGATGAAACAGAAGTTACGAAAATCTTTGGAAAACAAGTAGCACCAATTGGAACGGATGTTTATAATCCAGCATTTGACATAACGCCGAATGAATTAATTACAGGAATTATTACTGAGAAAGGTATTATACGCGGGGACTATAAACGAGAAATTGCATCATTATTTGAAAAACAAGCTAATACATAATAGCTTGTTTTTTTATGCCTAAATGCAGTGTTTTCTCTTACTTATATAATGAAAGGAGGGGAAGAGGGTGGAAGAGTGGATCAAGATGATAGGTAATGTAGGGTTTCCAATTGTTGTAACATTATATTTACTCCACCGTATTGAAAGTAAATTAGAGGGGGTAATTGTTGCAATTGAGAAGCTCCCGCGGCAATTACTAAAGTACGAAGATCCTCGGGATAAAAAATAAAGTTTGCTCTTCTTGAGCAAACTTTATTTTTATTGAGCGGTATAACCACCATCGATAACGACAGCTTGACCAGTTATACCTTTAGCTTTTTCACTCGCTAAAAACATCGCATAATCTGCAATTTCTTGTACTTGTAATAAGCGCTTTTGTGGAACGAGTGGATAAATAACATCTTCTAAAACATTTTCAAGTGGTACATTTCGTGTAGTAGCTAAGTCTTGTAGTTGATTACGTACAAGGGGGGTATCAACATAACCAGGGCAAAGGGCATTAACAGTAATACCATGCGTAGCACCTTCTAAAGCGGCAACTTTTGTTAATCCAATTACGCCATGTTTTGCACTATTGTAGGCAGCTTTTCCAGCAAACCCGACAAGGCCGTTAATAGAAGCGATATTAATAATACGACCATATTTTTGTTGTTTCATAATCGGAAAGGCATGCTTAATTGCAATAAACGGAGCAATTTGCATAATTTGAATTAGTAGCTCGAACTTTTCAGTTGGAAAGTCTTCAATGGGTGAAACGTGTTGCATTCCTGCGTTGTTAATTAATATATGTAATGAACCGAAATGATCAACTGTTTGAGAAATTGCTGCTGTAATTTCCTCTTCAGATGTAACGTCACATTTTAAACCGATAGCTTGAAAACCTTCATTTTGTAATTGTTCAGCAGCTTCTTTTGCGCGTTCTTCAAGCCGATCGGTAATCACAACTTTTGCACCTTCTTTTGCAAAAGCCTTTCCCATTTCATAACCAATGCCACTTGCAGCACCTGTTAAAAAGACAACTCGATTTGTAACCATGATGAAAAACATCCCTTCATAATAAAGTTTTCATAGTGCTCTATTTAGAGAAGCTATAATGAAATTCCTGCAAACATTTGGAAAAAATATCGTTAGCTATCTTGTTTTGCAAAATAGTCTTTGCTATACTATTTTGTAAAGCAAGATACTTACGCTTATCTATCTTGTAAAGCAAGATAGTAGGAGGATTTGAATTATGTCGACAAGTCAAATGCTGAAAGGGATTTTAGAAGGATGCTTACTTGCTATTATTTCTGAAGGCGAAATATACGGTTATGAAATGAGTGAAAAGCTAGCGAAGTATGGTTTTACAATGGCGAGTGAGGGAAGTATTTATCCGTTATTAATACGAATGCAAAAAGAAGGACTAATAACAAGCGTAATGAAGGAATCTCCATCTGGTCCAAAGAGAAAATATTATACATTAACAGAAAAAGGCGAGGAAGCACTTGATGAATTTATGGATCGCTGGGAAACGATGCAAAGTAGTGTAGAACGTCTACTTGAAGGGAAGGGAAGGAGAAAATAATGCTATCAAGTGAAGCGCGAAAGTTTTTGTTAGATATGAGATTATTTTTGACGGCAAAGAGTGTGAAAGAAAGCGATATTGAAAATTTTATAGAAGATGCGGAACTCCATTTAATTGAGGGGGAGAGTGATGGGAAAAGTGTAGAAGATATTTTCGGAAGCTCACCGAAAGAATATGCAAATGAACTTGTCAAAGTAATGGAAAGAGATAGACAGGAAACGTGGAAGCAAATTGGTTTTACAGTAATGAATATCGTATCGTTTTGGATTATTGCTTCTATCTTAATAGTGAATCATGGAATGTTACAGATTTCACTTATTCAGTGTATCGGTTACAGTTTTTCATTGATTTTAGTTGTTATAGGTCCTAATTTTCTACTTCGCAAAATGACCTTCGTCACAAGCTTTACAAAAACATGGTTTTCCATGTGGTCTTTAGTTATGATTGCTCCATTGTTTTTATTAGGAGCTGTTACGATATTAGATGTGATATATCCTACAAAAATGCTCACATTCACCGAAGTCCAAAGTTATATAGTAGCTGGTGGGATTTTTATGATCACAGTAGCGAT
Source organism: Bacillus cereus group sp. BfR-BA-01356 (assembly GCF_022663635.1). Lineage (NCBI taxonomy): Bacteria > Bacillati > Bacillota > Bacilli > Caryophanales > Bacillaceae > Bacillus > Bacillus cereus group sp. BfR-BA-01356. Next base: position 2,668 of record NZ_JAKUFX010000226.1, read on the forward strand.
AAATATATATTTTGAAGGATGGTTTAAAAACTTATATTTAATCATTCCACTTTCTATTATGTTACTGTTTAAAACATTTACATCGGAAGATCTTATGCCAATGCTATTTCAAATTATATGTTTATACGGAAGTTTGTTTATTTTAATTTTCCTTGAAATTATGATGAAGACGAATAGAAGAGAAATGGTTAAATAAGGGAGGGGTTATAATGAATGTTTCTAAAGAAGGAGAAAAGTTTTTAATCGATACGAAAGTATATTTAATAACAAAAGGGATTAAAGAAGAAGAGGTGAACGCCTTTCTAGAAGATGCAGAACTTCATTTAATAGAAGGTGAAAAAAAGGGAAAGACGGTAAGGGACATATTTGGTGACTCACCAAAAGAGTATGCGGAAGAATTAGCGAAAGAGATGGAGAAGGATAAAAGCGGAAGTATAAAGAGTGTTTTAGGAATGATTATTGGTATTGGTGGGTATTGGTTACTAACCAATATTTTATTTGGAAATTCGAATCAACAATTTACGTTAACAAATGTACAGTTAATTGGTTATCCTATCGTTTTAATTATTACAATTATTGGAACGGTTTTTGCGTTTAGAATGTCTTCTTTTAAAAGTAAATTAGTAGAGTTTGGAATTATTTATGTAATAGTAATGATACCTATTTTATTATTAGTGTTATTAATGTTTATGAATAAATGGTACGGGACACCTGTATTGCAATTAACTACAATGCAAAGTTATATACTAGCTGGAATAATCTTATTAGTACTGCTAATTGGTGAAGCGTACATACTTGGATGGATTGGAATATTAGCTGTTATCATACCGTTATTAATTATGTTTGTATTTAAAGAATTAGGGAAGCAAAACCCATATTGGGGAATGTTAGAGCCTTTACTTCTGTACGGAAGTTTATATGTATTAATGAGATGGTCTTTTAAAAATGAAGAGGAAAAAACTGTAAGCTAGTTTTATACTAATAGTGAAGTGAACGAACTGAATTTTTTATCAAGGGGGGAACGAATATGCAAAGTATATTTCTAGGTATATTGTCTATTGTGTTTTTAGGTTTAACGATTTTTGGGCTCTATACTCATGCCCATCAACTTAAAAATCTTCACTACCCCCAAGTGTAAAAAAACGTTATTCTTTCTAAAAAAGCTAGACTAGAAAGGATGACGTTTTCTTATGAATCTCTCG
>NZ_JAKUFX010000227.1:0-3746 GCF_022663635.1 Bacillus cereus group sp. BfR-BA-01356
ATCTAGAAATATCTTGAGACGTCCAAGTATTTTCTTTATTACTGGACTCTTATTAGAGAGTAAAACTAAGCCTGAGATAGGGCTTAAATATTAATATACGAGGGGAATTTGAAATGTTAGAGTTAAAAGAAAAGAAATCTTGGAAGAAGATAAGATGTTTGATATCTTGTATTATGTAAATATGGATGAGTTAAATATGATTTCTGACTTTAAAGAATTAAAGGAGGGTTGTATTCGTGTAGCAACAAACTTATATGGTAAAAATTCATCTGAAGTACAAGCTGTCCAACAAGCTTGTAAAGCAGCTTATATTTAATCTCTTAATAGGGTGTAGATTATTATTTGCTATTACTAAATGAATAATAACATAATAATATTTTGACATTAGAAAAGGAAACGCTTTTAGAGTGTTTCCTTTTCTAATGTAATTGATTTTATTTTTTAGATCTCACATAACCAGCTGCTTGAGCATCAGTTTCTGAACAGAACCAAACAATATTGTCTTTTGTAGAATCATAATATTGTCCACCAGGAACATGGTATTTTTTCGAATTGGCATTTCCTTTAATTTGTCCTTTACAAGTGGTATTGGATTCTTTGTCATCACTAGGATCATTTTGGAAAGGTTTCCGATTAGAACCGTTATGATTACCACTAGATGAGGAAACGACAGCATTACTCTTTTGTGAAGCTTCTTCCTGGGCCTTACGATTAGCTTCTTCTTGAGCTTTACGGTTAGCTTCTTCCTGAGCTTTACGTTGAGTCTCTTCTTGAGCTTTACGGTCAGCTTCTTCCTTACTCTTTGTGTCTGCTGTATCTTTTTTAGTATCTTGTGAAGTGGCAACTTTGGTGTCTGCCTTTTGTACAGTTTGATTGGAAGTTGATTTTCCATCAATAAATACAATACCCATTAAAAAGAAAGCTAGTGCTAGATATAAATATGAATATACTACTTTCTTTCTGGTTTTAATTTGTATTTTGGGTAACATAAATTGTGGTTTGATTAATCCAATAATTAAAGCAAGTAAGCTTAACGAAAATCCCAAAAAACCAATATTAACAAGGGCAGGGCGAATAGAATTTGGAATAATTGCTTGAAGTATTAAAAATAAAATAAAGATATAAACAATGGAAGCAATAAACATTTTCCATGCGGTTTTAGAGCGATAACCAAAAATTTTTCTCCAGTTCATTTAAGAACCTCCTTATCTAAGATACTAGATTTTGCTTATAAATTATAATAATGTAATGATTTAATATCGAGATGTAATTCATCACCTCTCATTTAATAAAATTAATGTATTTATGTAACATATATACATATGTAAGCATATCATTGTCGTTAACAAATTTTCCATTTTTTATTTTCATTTTTTCTTGCTTACTTGAAAGATTTTAGTATAAATGAAAGTTTAATCATCATCTAAAAGGAAAACTTGGTGTTAAAATATGAATTAATATAAGATAGTAAGTATTAATTAAACTGTATAAGGAAGTGAGTAAGTATGAAGAGAAAAATATCAGTGGTTGGTGCGGTAATTGTTAATGAAAATAATGCAGTCTTATGTGCATTACGTTCTCCTACAATGACGTTACCAAATTATTGGGAATTTCCAGGTGGTAAGATAAACAAGGGAGAAGAGCCACCAGCTGCATTAATTCGTGAAATTAAAGAAGAGCTTGGATGTACAATTGTTGTAGATGAGAAGGTAGAGGAAGTCGAGTACGAGTATGAAACTATTGTTGTTCATCTTACTACATATAAAGCTAGAATCTTGGCAGGTAAGCCTAAAGCTCTTGAGCATGCAGAGCTAAAATGGATGAGTATTAAAGATTTAAAGCATTTAAAGTGGGCACCTGCTGATATTCCTACCGTAGAAGCACTGTAGGAATATTTTAATGAAATATCCTTGAGAATTATACTTTTATTATGTAATATATAATTATATTGTTAGTTTATTTGATTCCGTTTATTCCCACATCTTATGTGATGTGGTTGAGTTGTAGAAGCAAGTTTTTTCTTGTTTCAATTTTGAAAGGGCTTCTTTGAGCCGATTAGTGTATATAGCCTATTTGCTATGCACGATTAATCGACTTAAAGGAGCCCTTTTTTATTTGTTTAAGTGGAGGTTTAAAGTAGGTTTTAAGCTAAAGAGAAATATGATTGTTTAGAAGGAATATATAGTGATGAATTGAAACCTATAGCATCTAACAAAAAGAGTTATATGAAATTATAGTAAGTTAAATCTCTTATAGAGATTTCAAAATACCGAAGTAATAAGCGTAGTTAAAGGGGAAGGTCTCAAATTTTTAAAGGGACACAATAATGCATCTATAGAAGAGGAGAATAAAAATTGAAACCAACTAGAGAAAAGTACGTAATTAATGGGGAGTATACAATAGAACGTAAGCTTTTACATAATGAAATCATTAAATTATTTCTAAATGATCAACCGCAGCAAGAGCAAGAACCTGAAGCTATATTACTTGGTGGTGGTTCTGCTGCTGGAAAAAGCTCAATTGGAGAGTTAGTAAGTAAGGGATATAAACATCAGAAACAAAATATGGTTTGGATAGATCCTGATAAGATCAAAGAAAAAATACCAGAATATCAAGAGTTAATAGAATCTGGGAATAGTGAGTTAATGAAACAAGCAGCTTTTTTAGTTCATGATGAAAGTAGTGATATTACCATGAAACTTTTAAAAATCTGTATGAAAAGAAAAATAAATTTTGTGTATGATGGTACAATGAAAAATGAAGTAAAATACAAAAAGTTAATTCAACAATTAAGACTAGCAGGTTTTAGCATTAAAGCAATTATTGTAGATGTCCCAATAAAGGTTGCTTTAGAGCGATTCAATTTGCGTTTTAAAGTAACAGGAAGATTGGTACCCCAAAATATAATTGAAGAAAGTCATATGAAAGTAGCGACTACTTTTTCTAACATTAAAGATTTAATAGATTGCTATACTTTATATGATAATACCGGGAAGGAACCAGAAGTTTTTGCTTTTAAAGAATCAAAACGAGTAAAAGAAATTATTGTTGATGAATCTCGAAATAATCAATTTATCGAGAAATCAGCTCTTGTTTTTTAGTGAATATATATCTTATAAATTTTATAAAATAATTAATAGATATTATCCTGACATTTTATTATATTATTGATATAATAAATACAGGAGGCGATATAAATGGAACTGAAAGACCTTATGAATTATATTGAAGAAAACAAAGAAGAACATTTTCATGATTTAATCGCTAAAAATGAACGGGAAATTGCAAAAAAAGAAGAAGAAGAGAAATAAAAAATTTAAAATAGAAGAGTTGACCTTTTGGGTCAACTCTTTTGTTTTTATAAATGGATATAAAATTAAATTTCTCAATTGTTGAGTAAAAGGAATTGCAGAATTTTTCTGTAGAAAAGGTTGTTTGGTATTGAAAATGAAACAGACAATTTGCTAATCATAGGAGAATTTTTTAGTATTATATTAAATAGAAAATAGCGTAATGAGTTAACGCTTTAGGAGAGAGTATATGAATCATTTTATTGTTATGCAGGGGCATACATATCAAGAGGAAAAAGGATTAGAAATTATTTGGTCACCTAAAAAGGATAGAGGCGGTAATGTACCCATGCCCATCAACTTAAGAGTGAGCACAACCTGAGCTTTCGACTCATCGGATCAAAACATTCCTAAAATAAAAGCATACTCTTAAAAATAAGCATCTCAAATAAACCC
>NZ_JAKUFX010000228.1:0-3649 GCF_022663635.1 Bacillus cereus group sp. BfR-BA-01356
ATACTTTATGAAGACGTTTAGCCACTTCCTATCGAATCCAGTGGATTTATTTTCAAAATCCTCTAGCAATATTTTATGAAAATGTCCCCTTGACTTTTCATAGTTGGTCTTAAGATTTCTTGGCACTTTTCCAGCAATATAATCTTTGCCTTTAAATAACGTATTTCTAATTCTTTTTGTTCAAGTTCTGTTAACCTTTTTAAGCCTTTTCCATGTGCAGATTGTCTTCCAATAGATTGTTCAAACCGATAGGTTTCGCCTTCACGATACCATTTCATCCAAGTTTTAATTTGAGCCACATGTCTAATTCCTAAGGCATCCATAATTTCTTTATTTTTGAATCCTTGGTGTTTCATTTCAACTACTTTCCACTTTATTTCGGCAGGATAATGCGCCTTTTTCCCCATACGAAAAACACCTCCATTAAAATCATAACTGATACTTACGATTTAGAGAGGTGTTTTTTATCGTCTCATTCTCAGGGTTCACTCCATACAGAGAGAATAGCGTTTTTTATTTTTAAGGAGTATCTTTTTATATGCCTATAGAATGGAGTGAAAGGTTTATGGGTTTAAATGTACCTACTATTACCTTAGGTTCTAATGCGTCTAATAATGAAAAAATTCTCGGTTTAGGGGTGCTTCTTTATAGCTTACGTACAATTGAGATTAGAAAAAGTAGAGCGAGCGTTTAATGAGGCGGAAGTAGTGTTTATATGCGAAAATTTATAGAAATCTCATTTTTCTAATTGTATCTTTTTAGATTGATGGATGTGGCGTCACGTCCATCAATCTAAGAAAACAAGTTAGCTAAAAAATGATGAAAATAAACTTTATAGAAATAAAAAATATGAACGTAGAGGATGAAACAAAGTATATAGTGCTTTTTTAGTCATGTAATCTTTTAATTTGATGATCTTTTCCCCATTCAAACAGATTATCCATTATTTGCATTAAAGATTTTCCGTATTCACTTAGTGTGTACTCAACCTTTGGTGGTACTTCTTGATATACGGTACGATAGATAATCCCATCAGCTTCAAGTTGCCGAAGTTGTTGTGTAAGAACCTTTTGTGTAATGTTTGGGATTTCTCGTTTAATTTCATTTGTTCGCATTTTTCCATCCGACAAAATACATAAAATATGAACTTTCCATTTTCCACCGATTACATCGAGTGTTGTTGCAATTGGGCAATTATCATTTTGATTCATATAACACCTCCAAAGGTACTTCAAGGTTCCTATAGTACCTGAAAGTACGTACTTTTCAATTATATGTAACTCATTCATACTAATACGTAAAGGATTGATTAATTTATAAAGGGGCTGGAAAATGATGAGAACACTTGTAATTGTAGCACACCCTCATATTGAAAAATCAAAAATTAATAAAAGATGGATAGAAGAACTTGAGAAACATTCAGATGAAATTACGGTGCATGAATTATATAAGGTGGCACCGGATTGGGAGTTTAATATTGAAGAAGAGCAAAAGTTATTAGTAGAACATGACAGATATATATTTCAATTTCCGCTTTACTGGTACAGCACACCACCATTATTAAAAAAATGGTTCGATGATGTATTAACATATGGATTTGCGTACGGATCACAAGGAGATAAAGTGAAGGGGAAAGAATTTGGTGTAGCTATTTCTATAGGTGGATTAGAAAAAGACTATGAAAATAGTGGGATTACAATGGATGAGTTGACGAAACCATTCCAAGCTACATGCCTATATACAGGTATGGAATTTATACCTTCCTTTTATTTATATGGTGCAGAATATAAACTAAGTGATGAAGAGATTGATAAAAGTGCACCTGAGTATGTGCAATATGTAATGAACAAGAAGTATTCTAATATATAATGAAAAATAGCCATTTACTTATGAAGTAAATGGCTATTTTATATTCTTCTTATATTCACTAAGTGTAATCTTTAGTAAATTAATAGTTAATCTGGTAAAATAAAAAACCTAACATATATAAAGGGGAGTTTTACTTGAGAACGATGCAAAAATTACTACAAAAAAGAGCAATGCAATCACCAAATTTGGAAGCGCTTGTAGGGGGGAAGAAAAGATATTCGTTTCAGCAATATAATGAACGAGTAAATCAGCTTGCACATTATTTGTTACATAATGGTGTGCAAAGAGGAGATCGTATAGGAATACTATGCAAAAATAATCACCCATTTCCAAGCGTTATGATGGCAAGTTTAAAAATTGGAGCGGTATTTATTCCGCTAAATCATCAGCTTACTGTATATGAATTAGAAACGATTGTAAAAGAAGCGAAATTAAAAGTGTTAGTTATTGATGAAGAATTTAGTGAAGTGTTATTAAATGTTGATGCTGTTAAAGAAATCCCTTATGTAATTCAAACGACAAAAGAAGGCTTTGGTTCATTTGAATTAGAGTTGCAAAAACAGCCAACGACAGAACCGAACGTAGAAGTTCATGAAGAAGACGATGCCATTTACTTATTTACTTCAGGAACGACTGGACAGGCGAAAGCATGTGTAATTGGACATAAAAACTTACATCATTATTTTGCTGAAATTGCGGGACAAAGAGAAATCCCAGCAGGTGAACGCTTTTTATCTGTGCATCCATTGTTCCATATGAGTGGCGTGCTTTCTATTTTAAATTGTATTTATCATGGCGTTACGATGATTTTCTTAGCTGATTCGAATCCTACTCTTATTTGGGATAAGATTGAAGAAGAGAAAATTACTACGATGCTTGCGTTCCCTGCTGTTTATAGTTACATGCTTGATGAATTAAATAAAAAAGAACGTAATATTTCAACCTTTAAAGTAGCACAAAGCGGTGGTACAAAAGTGCCAGAAACACTCATTCAAAAATATATGGAAAAAGGAATATATATGGTGCAAGGTTATGGTAGTACAGAAGGTTGGGTTGTAACCTCATGGCATCCAATGATGGGAAAAGAAAAGATGTCTTCTGTAGGAAAAACCTTGAAAAATGTAGAGGTGAAAATTGTTCATCCGGAAACAGGACATGAACTAACAACAAATGAAGTTGGAGAGATTCATGTGAAAAGTCCATACATGTTTAAAGGGTATTGGAATAATGAAAAGGCGACAAAGAAGGTAGTAAAAGATAACTGGTTTAACATGGGTGATGCTGGCATGATAGATGACGATGGATTCCTGCATATTATGGGAAGATATAAAGACGTTATTATACGCGGTGGTGACAACGTATATCCAGATCAAGTAGAAGATGTTATTCATGAAATACATGGTGTTTTAGAAGTTGCAGTAGTTGGAGTTCCAGATGACTTTTGGGGTGAGGTTCCGACAGCGTACATTGTAAAAGATATGCAAACGTCTTTAACGGAAGAAGAAATTATACAGCATTGTAAAGAAAAACTAGCAAGTTATAAAATACCCAAAGTTGTATTTATGAACAAATTACCGAAAAATGCTTTAGGGAAAGTGTTGAAAAGGGAATTAAGAGAAAATGTACTTGTAAAATAAAAACGATTAAATGATGAGGAATCCAGTTATGTATGAACAGCTCCCTGTCAAGTAGACAGTGGAAATAATAAAAAACACTTTAAGCGGCTTGAACCCTGTATTCTAATGGGCTTAAGCCGTTTAATTTTTCTTGGTAACGTTCA
>NZ_JAKUFX010000229.1:0-3574 GCF_022663635.1 Bacillus cereus group sp. BfR-BA-01356
ATGACGATTTTCATTCCAACTCTCGATATATTAGTTATTGTTGCTTAAGATAAATTTCAGCAACACTCTCACTTCACGTCTAAACGCTTATAGAGAAACGTGTCGCGCCTGAAGCCTGCATCGGGTCATTTCCTGCTCCACCTGATTCCTGCATCATTTGGGCAGCCAAAATACCAACATATTGAGCAACACCATGTTTTTCTGCCATTTCTTTAATCTTTGGAAGATATCCTGTAACTTTTGCATTAAGATTGACAGGCTCCCCGCCAGGACTCACATTACCTACACACATACCACCAACAAAATTACTAGAAGGTGCTAGATGTCCATACATACCTTCTAACATCCCGGCTTCTAATATCTCACGCGCACGTTCTTTTTGACTTTTACTAAACTTTGCGAGTTCCATAGCTTTCTCTAGTCCATGAGAAGATGTTGTCACTTTTTTGCTTCCACTTGCATTAATCTCATCTATTTTTTTCTTAAAATCTGTATCTCCTACTATCTTTTTTACATCTGGTCCGGAGTAACTTTCAGATTTTGTTTTTTGCATCTCTTTTTTCTTTTTTTCACAAGGACCATTCGGTCCCGCCTCACATACCTCTTTTTCTGTATATTCTTCATATTGGATATCCAATAAATATGATATAGCATCATGCGGATCTTTACCAGTTAAATCATTATCATATCGTGCCATGTCAAAGGCGACGACCTCTTTCCAATCCACATTCAAAGCCATTGAGACTTCCATATATTTTTTTACTTGTTCCTCTGTCTTACCTTCATCATCAGTAAAAGGTACAAAAGAGACTAAAATCACACACACAGCAATAATTACTCCCATAACCAAAGCGGCAGGTACTCCAACCGCTGCCACAACAGCACCCACAATTTTTAATATACCTGCTTTTAGCATTTTGGCAGCAGCTTTCGCTGCCGCCCTTCCTGCTTTTCCTGCCAATTTTGCCATTTTCCCGCGCGCTTGCATCCCTTTTTTCTTAATAAAGTGGGAAGCTACATCTTTTAAAGGATTACTTTTTTTCTGTTCATTTGGATCGTTAGGATTTTGACTCATAGACTTATCACACCATATTTTCCATTTTGAGAATTTCTTCCTCTTCGCTGTGCTAAGCGAGGGTTTGGCGCAAATGGAATCAGATTTTGTGGGTCATGTTCTGATAAATTCAAATGCGTCTCTGTACGGACTACTTCGTCCTGTGTTTGTGTTACTAAGATTTCTTCTCTTGGTTTAATACTACTGTCTTTCACTTCACAAGCTCTTTCAATCCTTTGGTTTGCTTGTAAACGCGTATCTCCTTTTCCGAATGGCGAAATACGTGACACTGTACCGTCTGTTGTTGTCGCAACCATGTAACTACGATCTCTTTCTACCACCATTTGTACATTCTTATAGCCACCTTGGTCTAAATCAGACATATAGAAGTGACCATTGTCTACCTTGTGATTGACTGTAAGTGGTGGTTCATTAAATACCGGTTTCTGTTGTAAAGGTCTTTGATTTTGGTTTCCTACTAATTGATTTGGATTTACATTGATTGAGCGATTAATATTGATTTTGCCACCACTTGAATCTTGTATATAGGCTGGAGATGCTTTCGTACCATTACGATACTGCGTTAATTGTCCGTCTGAAATATTTAAATCCTGATATACCACTTGTCCAGAGCGTATATTACTATCTCCACTACCATAACGAGATACAACTTGCTTCATTCCACTAGCGTCTTTTGCTTCAATCCATGATTTATTATTTGTCGTCACAAGACGTACTGCACCTTTTACAACCGATTGCGCGCCTGTATGATCTGTTGTTGTTGGTACCATTCTCTGAATCTCCTGAATCTCTTTTGCTTCTGTACGAACTGCACTGTTATACGGATTATGTTTACTTACCATACGTGCAGTTGCTTGATAAGCACCCGCACCACCAATCACACCTGCGGCGTAACTTAAGCCTTTTGTCACATTATAGTGGCGCTCTGCTGCATTCCCACCTAATGATGTATTAACAGCAGCAGTAGTCCCACTTATCACTCTTTGTACTGCATTCCCTCCGGATTGTTGAACAGCACTCGCGGCACTAAAGTATGCATTTGATACCGTATCAATGCGATCCGCAAGCATAAGGTGTTTCGCACCTTCCATTACACTCATGCCAAGTTTTGTACTCTGCTGTGTCATACGTCCCACTGCAGATGTTGGGATAGACATTTTACCAGCACTTTGTGCAATATTTGCTACACTTGTTGATGCATCTGCATAAGAGCGTTCAATTTCCGCAACGGAAAGATCTCCTGCACGTGCGATACTGGCTTGCGTTCGTGTCGCTGCATATACTGCTTTATTGATTGCGCTACTTGTTGCAACGCCATGTGAACGAACACCTTGAATCGCACTAGTAATTCCAGAACCTACTTGTTGACTCACCGTTCCAAGACTTGCATGGCTTTGTAATCCTTTCGTTAATTGCGAAGCAAAGGCATCTTTATTAATATACGATTGATTATGTAGACTCTTACCACTCGTATCTTTTGCCTGTACGGGCATCGCTCCTGCTTGTACTGCCGCTTGTTGTGCGACTGCTTTAAATTCATTTCCTTTTTCATTCAGGTGTGACTGCCACGCTTCTAATTTTTGCTTTGGATACATAGTTGGAGACAAGTTTTTCATAAAGCTTGCCTTGTTCTCAGCTGCATATCCTTGTTTAAAGGATTCTGTAGAAGCTTGTACCAGGTTCCCAACATTACTTACTTGTTTTGCTTGCTGACCTCCTGTTCCATTTGTCAAACCGTGCGTTTTCACACCGTTGACTGCCTGCTGAATGCCTGCCGCACTGGATATACCCATCGCATTTAAGTCAGGATCTTTTTGTAACTGTTGTGATAAATGAGAAGCGAAAGCTTCTTTATTCGCATAGTTTGTACCATCTTTTTGCTGTACAATACCAGCTGATTCCGCCGCTTGTTGTGCATGATTTTGAAATCCTTGTACTTTTTGACCTAAATGTTTATTCCATGCGGCTTCTTTTTCTTGCTGCGGCATATCTGCAGGGAATTGTTTCATGAATCCCGCCTTATGGTCTGCACTATATGCTTTCTTAAATGCAGCAGTAGAAGCACCGACAAGAGCACCGACTTGTCCCATATTTTGATGGCCACTTTCTAACGTTTCTCCTTTTACATCCTCGACTGCTTTTCCGACTTTTCCTAATGCAAGCCGAGAAGCAAACGCATCTTTATTCACATAGGACTTATCAAACAGATTGTTTCCTTGTTTGTCCTTCGCATCAACTGGCATGGCTCCTGCTTTTGTTGCCGCCTGTTCTGCGTGGTTTCTAAATCCTTGTACTTTTGTGTTCAAATGGTCGTTCCAATGTTTCTCTTTCTCTTCCGCTGACATATTTTCTGGTAACTGACTCATAAACGTATCTTTATGGTCTGCCTCATACCCCTCGTATATTAATATTTAAGCCCTATCTCAGGCTTAGTTTTACTCTCTAATAAGAGTCCAGTAATAAAGAAAATACTTGGACGTCTCAAGATATTTCTAGATA
>NZ_JAKUFX010000230.1:0-3556 GCF_022663635.1 Bacillus cereus group sp. BfR-BA-01356
AGGCTTCTAACCGCAAGGACTGCGGGGATAGCCTAATCAATTAGAGTTCGATAGAACTCTTTACTTAGGAATCCCTCACTTCTAAACGAAGTGAAAGTGGGGGTAGTTCAAGAAATGGCCAAAGAACTCAATTCCAACTTAACACTCAAAAGAATAGGATATATAACTTAAATCATATAAATATACAGTTAAATTACACAATTAGAAGCAAAACATAATAGATTTGTAATGGAAATTACATATTTTCTTGATTTTTTGATGCATTTTCATAAAATAATCCATGTCGAAAAAAGTCGGATGTTCATATATTATCTTTGTTTTTCAGTTGTAAACGCTTTATTGTTATGATATTATCATAGTCGAACAATAGATGGTAATAAGCCGTAAAGGATTTCTTTGCCTATGCCTCGTAAAATTGTACGGATAAATCATGAAAATAGGCTATAGGTCCAATGGAATATGAGATATCTTATACTATATTCAACGAAATTTCATCGCTAAAAATACTGTGAGCTCAGTTAAACCAACTTTTTCATTATGTCCCTAACTAGTTTTTACAATTCAGCTTAAAGATTCTCAGAAGTTAACTCATCCAATTTAGTAAGCTAAAATTTATTCTGTATCTATGAAACGTGAGCAAAAAGGATTCTACCAATAGAAACCAGCTAAGTGATTAAAGATATCCAAAATATTATCTTTATTACCATCTATAGTTAATTACGTATTTACCAACTATAAAAAAAGAACCTAGGTAGGTTCTTTTTTTATTTCTTAAAAGATATATTTAAATTTTTCAAGGTCATTACACTTAATAATAATATTGCCATATTATCAATATTTATCTTTTTTATAAGAATAAACTTTTAGTAAGTAAAATCAAAAATCCCAACTTCTTTCCTACATTAGAAAAAAGGTATTGAAAATATCCAGAATAAATATTTTCAATACCTTTTTTGACGTAATATGAATCAGAAAATCTATAAAATGATAGCAATCACATAAAAAAAGCAATTCATAAAAACTTTCTTCTTTTATAAACTGGAACGTTTGGATCGTTCATGCTCATAACGTTCATTAACCATATTTTTCAATTCATTCCATAATAATATTGTTTCATCAATTCCCTTGATTAGATCATCTATGCTGGGAACTATACTATTATTAATTTTCGGCTGAAATGTAATAGTAATTGGATCATCTCACATCTTAATTTCCTCATATAAAATGTTTTATAATCATATGCATCAGCAGCTGTGCCCAAGTTATCAGTTATTTTATCTAATACACTTAAAAATTCTACATACTTCTCCCTATGAGCGCCATCAAAAAAAGGCCCTTTCCACATCGTCCAATGCTCATACAAAGTATCAAAAAGTAATGCCCATCCGTTATGTACTCTATTATGAGAAAATGACTTTTGATCTAATTCTTGTGAACTACCCGCCACTTAACGTCCTAACGGACTGTTTGAAGTGGGGGCTTCTCGGTTAATCATTACTTTTAATAGCTAACGAATTTGTCCTTAGACAGCCGAGCTAACTCCCTTGTTCCAAAGGTTATTTTATTGCTATTTATCCTAACGCTAATAGTCGTATTGCTTCATTTTTGATATTGATAGCTGCGTTATAATCTCTATCGAGATTTACACCGCATATACAAGAATAGATTCGTTCAGACAAAGTCATATTTTTCATATTCCCACAATTGCTACATGTTTTGGTGGAAGGAAACCATTTGTCTATTTTCAAAAGTTGTTTTCCTTGTTCGTTTAGTTTATAAGCTAAGAAAGAAGTGAACATACCCCACCCATTATCAGCGACACTTTTTCCAAAATGAAGTGCTTGCGACATTCCTTTCATGTTTAGATCTTCAATAGCTACGACATCAAAATGAATAGCTAACTTTTTAGACTCATGATGAAGGAAATTCTTACGTTAGTTAGCTACTTTCTCATGTAATTTAGCTACACGAATACGTTGTTTCTGCCAACGCTCAGAACCTTTATTGCGCCTTGATAATACTCGTTGTGCCTTTGCTAATCGGTCTAACATGTTACGATAGAAATTAGGATAATTGGCTTTCTCATCCTCAGAACTAACGTATAATCCATCCATCGCAAAGTCTAACCCCACAACTGTTTCTACTTCTTTTTGTACAATTTCTTTTTCATATTCAGTCAAGATGGACACATAGTATTTACCCGTAGGAGTCATAGAAATCGTACATGACTTGATTCTATAATTTTGTGGTATCTCTCTATGTTGTTTGATACGTACCATTTTCAATTTTGGCAATTTGATATGACGATTTAGCAACATAATATTTCCGTTTACTACATTCGTTGTATAAGACTTTCTGTCTTTTTTACTTTTGAATGTTGGGAAGTCATTTTGACCACTAAAGAAATTCTTATAGGCAGTTTGCAAGTTTATTTGAGCATTTGCCAAAGCTAATGAATCCACTTCTTTTAACCACTCAAATTCTGCTTTATATTTCGCGGGAGTTGGAGGCTTTTGTTTCTTTAGTTGTTCCTTATCATCTTTGTATTTTTCGTACGCTTCTTTTCGTTCAGCTAACATTCTATTATACACAAAACGTACAAAACCGAAGGTTTTACGCATAAGATATGCTTGTTCTTCTGTTGGATACAAACGGAATTTATATGCCTTATTGTGCTTTGTCATATCATTTCACCTCACTTTTCACCTTGATTTTCAATATATTTCTTTACTACGTTTATTGGAGAACCGCTAGTAGTTAATAAGCAAAAACTTCTTGACCAAAACATCTCTTTCCAAAGTTTTGTTTTCACTCGTGGAAAGTCTCTCTTGATGAGTCGAGAACTTGCACTTTTATAAGCATTAATAAATTTTGTCATTTCTGTATTCGGATGAGCCTTGAACAAAATATGAACATGGTCTACATCATGATTCCACTCTACCAATGTTATGTTATAATTCTCTGATAACCTGACAAACATATCTTTTGCATAGTCTGATATATCATCATTGAACACATTTCTTCTATATTTCACAACCAATACAAGGTGATAATATAGCAAGAACACCGAATGATTATTATTATTATTATCTAATTTCATTGATATACCAATCTTCATTCTTTATAAGACTGATTCTATCAGAGGGAAAATAAAAAGCAAAGCCTTTTGGCTCCGCCAAACCGAAATTTATCTCCCACCTATCGTCGGGCTACGCCCTTCACACGCTTGAGGAAGGAGACTTCTTTCGGGAAATACGTTAAAATTTCTAGATAAGTAGAAAACTCTTTGTCATTAGATTTAAATCCTTGTATAATCTCTATTTTATTCTCTACAAACAATTTTTTCTTTTTTCTCCTTATGAAAAAGATAAGGTCATGCTCTCCAATTTTATCTTTTCTATTTGTGAATTTGTAAGACAAAAAAAGAATCCTTATAATAAGGATTCTGATATGCTCCCTATTAGGTAGACAGATAAAAAATAAAAATCTGTTATCTAAGGGGAGTATTTTTTATGGCTAGAATGAAATATTCTAAAGCTGAAAAATTGGCGATTTT
>NZ_JAKUFX010000231.1:0-3405 GCF_022663635.1 Bacillus cereus group sp. BfR-BA-01356
TGAACGTTACCAAGAAAAATTAAACGGCTTAAGCCCATTAGAATACAGGGTTCAAGCCGCTTAAAGTGTTTTTTATTATTTCCACTGTCTACTTGACAGGGAGCTGTTCATCTTTTTCAAAATGGATTCTTTTGTTTTGTCGTAATATGACTGTTTGAGAATGGTTTTTGATCAGATTTTATTTGAGAGTGAGACATAGATAAGTATATATACTTTCAATGTGACGATACTATTAAAAACAATATTGAAAGGGTGATTAGGGTGTTTGATATTTCCATAATCCAAACGCCGATAAAGGAAGCCACTTATTTAAATACTGATAAAACACGGGTATACCGTCCCATCATCAAATATTGTTATACTCGTTACCTCCAAGCCAATCGATTTGTGTATCCACATGAAGTACTAGAGTTCCTGCAAAGTACAAGAGGATTTCCATCATATACACTTGATGATGTAAAGCGGGATCTTGAGTCACTTGAAAAATGGGGGAATCTAGTCGCCAGACAGGATGTTCGAGGACCTGAAAAATTAGAAGATGTTTTGAAAAAACGTTATCAATACAGTGTCTCAGAAATCTCCATTGGGTTTGAGCAGTTCTTAGAAAAGCTAGATTCTAAACGTTCTAATATTACAGGTTCTACTGATAGCTCTTTGGTATCCCGCTTACTAGAAACAACATATGCGTTAAAAGATTATGCTATCCCAAGGGTTAAAGATATGAAGGTAAATCAAGAGATTTATGAACTTTGGAGTGATATTTTTTATCGATTTGAAAAGCTACAATTTGACTCGGTTAGTTACTTATCTCATATTGATTATCAAAAAATACAAACGGAAGTAGCGAAGGGTGAATGGGCCTTTTTACATTATAAGGATGACTTCATTACTTATTTACAAGATTTCGTTTTGTCGCTACACCGTACAGTAGATTTGATTATTTCTGTTTTCAAAGAAATAGAGGTAACAAAATTGAAGAAAGTAATTCTTGCTGCAGCCGAGCATAAATGCTATCGTGACCGCTTCATTTTTGAAAATATTTCCGTAGAAGAACAAATACAAGAGTTTGAAAACAGTTGGTTATATATGATGCGATGGTTTTCCAGTGATTCATCTAATCACAACGGTGGCTATGAATCTCTATTAAGACAGACACAAGAAACCATTGATCAAATTGTAAAATTCATTAGACAAATTGGTGAGAAGTATCGTCAGGTTAAAAATAGACAGCATGAGTATTTGCACGCAGCTGTACTATTTGAAAAAATGAATAAATCAAATATGGATGAATGCCATGAAATATTTGCGTATCTTTTTGGTGTTCAAAATACAAAACACATCAGAGCACATTCAATATCTACTGACCAACAAAATAATGATTTATGGGAAATAAAAGGCGACAAGTTGACCTTGCTATCCAAATACAGAGAACGGAAAGAGAGGAAGAAACGAAAAGCAGTACAAGAAAATTTAGAAGAACGGTATAGACTTCTCAAGGAGTATGAAAAGGAAAGAGAAATAAAACAACAGTATATAGTTAAATACTTATCTTCAAAAGTGATTCGGGTACGTGATTTAGGGCCGGTTCCGGCTTGTATACGTGAAGAAATTTTAGAGTGGTTAAGTCGTTCTAGTTTCGAGATTTCAGAGAAAGGTATATTACGTTATGGCTTTACGGATGATGGTAGAACATTTGAAGCTATAGCCGTTACAGAAAATCGAATAAAACTAGTTTGTGATGACGGAACTCTTGAAATGGAAGACTTGGAATTTAAATTTAAAGAGGTGAGGTAATTGGAAGAAAAGAACGGTATTACCGACCGTATGAAGGAACTTGTGGAATATTTATTTGAATACATGTTTATTGATCGTAAGAAAAATCGAGATATCTATTATGAAATAAGGCGGTTGCAAAAACAGATCACTTATTATGTAAGTGAAAATTTTAAGTACAACTTACTTGTCCATCCAGACTTTATTAAATTAGAAAAGGTTACAACATCACCTAAACCATGGATGGGCATTGAACGTTTTAAAGGACCGAGAGATTATGTAATCTTATGTTGTTTTATGGCTTTTTTAGAGCAGCAAATCACGAATGAATTCATTACTGAAGACCTAACGAAAGCTATTAAAAATTACTTTCCTGGAGAAGAAGGACTACAGTGGGAAGGTAATGGTGGTTATCAGAATCGTCTTTCCCTTATAAGAGTGGTACGAGCATTAGAGGAATTTGGAATTATCGTGATTTTAGACCAAAATATCGATGATTTTAAAGATGATGATAAAAAGCAAGTGTTATTTCAAAAACAAACCCAAAGTCATTACTTCATGAGAAATCTCCCTTTTGATATTACAGCTTGTCAGTCCCCACGGTCTTTAAAATTGAAAAGGGTACTAGAAAAAGAGTTAACAGGCATCCTACCAAAACACGAATTGAATAGGCGTTTATTTATAGAACCTAGTATTCGAAAGCAAGATTTGGATGAAGGTCTGTATGACTACTTAAAGAGAAATATCGAACAAGTGGAATCCTTTGTGGAAGAAACTAGTTCTTACCAATTGGAATTCTATAAAACTGGGGCAATGTTAACCAGGACGGAAACCTATAAACCTCTTACCACATTTCCAAATTTGAAAATGGAAAGTCATCTTACTATGCAGCTATCTTTTTATGTAAGGGAACTTATCAAGGAGAGAAGAGTCCATAAAGAGTTGGAAGGGGAGATTCAAATGACCCGCTCTGAGTTTCTACAAGTAATAGATTCATTAAAGGAGCGAAATGGAGATGAATGGACCGCAAGTTATAGACAAATGAGTGCTAAGCAAATATGTAAAGAGTTTATTCCTTTCCTAAAGAGTTGGGGCTTTTGCAATGAACTAGAAGACAGAGAAAATCTTGTATTATATGATTCACTTGGCCGGGTAAGTGGTACTTATGAGATGGAAATGAAACAAACTGAATGGGAAAGTGGAGGAGTTGAAAAAACGTCATGACAAAAGATACTCGATGGAGACCAAACCAAGCTGGATTCCTTAACTTTTGGTTCTTTAAGGATGATATATTTGAGTTTATCAACGGAAAGCTACATCTAATGGGAGAAAACATGAGTGGAAAATCAGTCACTACACAAAGTTTAATCACCATATTACTAGACGGAAAGAAAGATGCAACCCGGCTGGATACATTCGGTAGCCGCTCCCGAACTTTACGGGATACCTTTCTAGGGAGCACGGGGGATAAGGACAAACAAGAAAGAAATAATCAAGATAAACTAGGATATACCTATCTCGAGTATAAAAGACCTGCGGTAGTATGTCAACTGAAAAATAATATCTTTTGAAGTTATCAAAGGACAAATTGCTTAAAAAAGACATCACGAAACTAGACCAGTATTTTATGTA
>NZ_JAKUFX010000232.1:0-3239 GCF_022663635.1 Bacillus cereus group sp. BfR-BA-01356
ATTATCTAGAAATATCTTGAGACGTCCAAGTATTTTCTTTATTACTGGACTCTTATTAGAGAGTAAAACTAAGCCTGAGATAGGGCTTAAATATTAATATACGAGGGGAATCAATAGGTGAAATAAGAAAAGAAACTGGTGAAAGAATTTCTTCTTTAAAATTTTGGACGGATAATACATTATCTCTTATTCAAATAGGACGTGGTTATTGGAAGTATACGCCCAATAAAGAATACATCCATTTTGAGACACAATATGATTATGATACAAGATTTGGTCGTATAGGAAATGTGATAGATTCCTATATTTTTCGTCCGTTATTAGGTTGGGCGACTGCTTGGAGTTTTGATGCCTTAAAATTATGGTTAGAAAAGGGGCTTCATCCTAGGTTACTAATTAGAAGAACAATGACGTATTGGCTCGTATGTTCTTTATTTGCTTTTGTATGGATATATCAAGGGATAGTGCCAAAACTACTGTTTACTCATTCAGAAGAAGTAAAGATGCTTTCTTTATTAATCGGTTCAAATGAAAGTAGTGTATGTATACTTAAAATAATTGGGGGGTTAGAAATAATTTTCGGTGTCGTATGGCTGTTGCCACTAACAAAACGAAAATTATTTATACTGCATATTATTGTATTACTAGTTTTAACGTTAGCGGCAGGATTTACGAATATCGCAAGCTTTACAGGACCGTTTAATCCGATTACATTAAATGTTCTTTTAATGGGGTTATCAATTGTCGGTTATATAAATAGTTTCGATTTACCAAGCGCGAAAAATTGCAAGAGGGCGAGAAAGGGATAAGTATATGGCTAATATGTATGAACGATTATTAGGGGATACCTATAAAAATCTTCATCCTGAATTGCAGAAGCGTTATGCGATTACAGAAGAGAATAGTTTTACAGGGGAAGGAAAGATGGATGAAATTTACGGTGGCTCTTTTTTCGTGAAATTTATATTGAAAATTGCATCGAAGTTTCGAATGTTTTTCTCGGAACGAGGAGAGGAAATTCCATTTACGATACAAAACATAGCTGAGCGAGATGAATATGGACGAGAATTAGTAAGGTGGAATCGTACTTTTTATTTCCATAATAAGAAAAGATATTTTAATGCAGTTATGCAATTGGATGAAAACGAAAATGAAATTGTAGATTATTTTGGTGAACCACATTTACTCGTTTCTACACTGCATTTTCATATCGATGAGTTAGGGGCAATGCATATTTCTTCAAAGAAACAATGGTTTTATATGTTTGGAAGAAAAATGCCGTTACCAAAATTTTTGTATGGTGAGGCAAAAATTGTTGAAAGTTATGATGAAACACTTCAGTGTTTTCGAATCCATGTACAAGTACGAAACCCGTTAATTGGTTCGCTTTTTTCATATAAGGGAACATTTGTGGAAAGGGAATAAACGATATGAAAAATATAATATTTGGGCTTGCTTGTTATGTTATTTTTCTAATATGTGAGTGGTCAAATATAAATCCTGTTGAAGCAATTATATTATTATCTGTTTTATTATTTATACCAATGTCACTTTGTATTATTGATAAAAGAAAAAGAGATGGATCGCAATTATTATTTTATAAATCCGTATCATTTTTATATCCAATCGCAGCAATTTGTGCAATGCTAGCTTTCGTCACAAATCAATATGTATTTGCGCTAGTTTGGTTTGTATATACAGGAATTGTTGCGTTATTTGGTGTAAGTAGATTGCTAGAAAGAGGATGGAAGCCGTTAGAAGAGATCGCCATAGATAGTGCGTTTATTTATTTGTTTTTAGGTGGTTTTTGGTTTTCTGCTTCAGTAGCAAAACTTTCAATTATGCATTTTAGCTCTGACATTGTTTTACTCACAGCTGCACATTTTCATTATTCGGCGTTTCTATTGCCATTATCAGCTGGTTTAATAGGGAGAAAAAGAGAAAAAAGAAGTAAAGTGTATGATGTTATTATGTTTATCATCATGATTTCACCTATGACAGTTGCAATAGGAATTACATACTCAAGAATATTTGAATTTTTTGCAGTGTTCCTATATTTATGTGCAATTTATGGGTATGGATTTTACGTTTGGAGAGCAAAATTTAATGCTATCAGTGCAAAGATTCTTCTAATCGTTTCGTCTAGTACACTCATGGTTACAATTATGTTCTCACTTATATATTCATACGGAAATTTGAAGCATGTAATGACGATTACAATTGCTCAAATGGTTTGGATTCATGGTGTTGTCAATGGAATTGGAGTAGCGTTACCGGCATTTATCGGCTGGGTGATTGAAAAGAGTGTTCCGAATTATAAATACTATGGGAAACCAATGAGTAAGTTAAGAGGAAGTGTGGCAATTGGTGAGGCTTTTTTATATAGCGGCAATTTAGTAGGCAGTAAGGAATACAACGGTTTAGTTGATCAAATAACTGATTTTCATAGTGAGTCATTTGACGTGACGAAGGTACCTTTAAGTATTATTCGTTTTTATGAAAATACAACAGAGTATGAGTTGCAATCAAATATTAAATGGGCTCGTTGGTTCCGCCTATTTGCATTTTGTTATGAGAAAATGAGCAAGCATGTAGGACAAATACATTTAGGGATGGGCGGCAATTGGGAAACGATGCATGGCTCTATCATTAGTGTAATAGATGAGAAAGACGGAAGAGAGAATGTAAGGGCTTGGATAAGGAAAAATGAAGCAGGTGAATCTATTTTTGTAGCTCTTTATTCAAAGCATACAAATAAGAATGAGACATATATGAATATCGCCTTACCTTTACCTTATTCGAATATGACTGGTATTTTGAGGCTATGTAATGATAATCATGATTTAATCATTACTAGTAAGTTAAGAGAAAATGGTCAGGGAGATGAGGGGGTTTATTTACATACTCGGTTCTTAACAATCCGTTTACCGTTAGCAGAGACTTTCATCATTACAGAGGGTAAGGATAAAATGTTAACAGCTCATCATAGCATGTGGCTATTTGGACTTGAATTTTTACATATTCATTATAAGATTGAAAAAATTGCACAGAAGTAAGAAAGGCTTGGATGGGTTTTCAAGCTTTTTTATGTATGGGTAATTGTCATAGAAATTTGTTTATTTAGCTCATTATCCCATGCCCATCAACTTAAGAGTGAGCACAACCTGAGCTTTCGACTCATCGGATCAAAACATTCCTAAAATAAAAGCATACTCTTAAAAATAAGCATCTCAAATAAA
>NZ_JAKUFX010000233.1:0-2986 GCF_022663635.1 Bacillus cereus group sp. BfR-BA-01356
CATATTATATGGTTAAGTCCTCGATCTATTAGTATTCGTCAGCTCCACATGTCACCATGCTTCCACCTCGAACCTATCAACCTGATCATCTTTCAGGGATCTTACTAGCTTACGCTATGGGAAATCTCATCTTGAGGGGGGCTTCATGCTTAGATGCTTTCAGCACTTATCCCTTCCGCACATAGCTACCCAGCTATGCCCTTGGCAGAACAACTGGTACACCAGCGGTGCGTCCATCCCGGTCCTCTCGTACTAAGGACAGCTCCTCTCAAATTTCCTACGCCCACGACGGATAGGGACCGAACTGTCTCACGACGTTCTGAACCCAGCTCGCGTACCGCTTTAATGGGCGAACAGCCCAACCCTTGGGACCGACTACAGCCCCAGGATGCGATGAGCCGACATCGAGGTGCCAAACCTCCCCGTCGATGTGGACTCTTGGGGGAGATAAGCCTGTTATCCCCGGGGTAGCTTTTATCCGTTGAGCGATGGCCCTTCCATGCGGAACCACCGGATCACTAAGCCCGACTTTCGTCCCTGCTCGACTTGTAGGTCTCGCAGTCAAGCTCCCTTATGCCTTTGCACTCTACGAATGATTTCCAACCATTCTGAGGGAACCTTTGGGCGCCTCCGTTACACTTTAGGAGGCGACCGCCCCAGTCAAACTGCCCACCTGACACTGTCTCCCGGGTCGATAAGACCCGTAGGTTAGAATTTCAATACAGTCAGGGCGGTATCCCACCAGCGCCTCCACCGAAGCTAGCGCTCCGGTTTCAATGGCTCCCGCCTATCCTGTACAAACTGTACCAAAATTCAATATCAGGCTACAGTAAAGCTCCACGGGGTCTTTCCGTCCTGTCGCGGGTAACCTGCATCTTCACAGGTACTATAATTTCACCGAGTCTCTGGTTGAGACAGTGCCCAAATCGTTACACCTTTCGTGCGGGTCGGAACTTACCCGACAAGGAATTTCGCTACCTTAGGACCGTTATAGTTACGGCCGCCGTTTACTGGGGCTTCAGTTCAGAGCTTCGCTTACGCTAACCCCTCTCCTTAACCTTCCAGCACCGGGCAGGTGTCACCCCCTATACTTCGCCTTACGGCTTCGCAGAGAGCTGTGTTTTTGCTAAACAGTCGCTTGGGCCTATTCACTGCGGCTTTCCGTTAAGAAAGCACCCCTTCTCCCGAAGTTACGGGGTCATTTTGCCGAGTTCCTTAACCAGAGTTCTCTCGCACACCTTAGGATTCTCTCCTCGCCTACCTGTGTCGGTTTGCGGTACAGGCACCTTTTATCTCGCTAGAAGCTTTTCTTGGCAGCGGGGAATCAAAGACTTCGCTCCATAAGGAGCTTCCCCATCACAGCTCAGCCTTTACGATAAGCGGATTTGCCTACTTATCAGCCTAACTGCTTGGACGTGCACAACCAATCGCACGCTTCTTCTATCCTTCTGCGTCCCTCCATTGCTCAAACGATAAAGAGGTGGTACAGGAATATCAACCTGTTGTCCATCGCCTACGCCTGTCGGCCTCGGCTTAGGTCCTGACTAACCCTGAGCGGACGAGCCTTCCTCAGGAAACCTTAGGCATTCGGTGGACGGGATTCTCACCCGTCTTTCGCTACTCATACCGGCATTCTCACTTCTAAGCACTCCACCAGTCCTTCCGGTCTGACTTCACTGTCCTTAGAACGCTCCCCTACCACTGATACCATTGGTATCAATCCGCAGCTTCGGTGGTGTATTTAGCCCCGGTACATTTTCGGCGCAGAGTCACTCGACTAGTGAGCTATTACGCACTCTTTAAATGGTGGCTGCTTCTAAGCCAACATCCTAGTTGTCTAAGCAACTCCACATCCTTTTCCACTTAATACACACTTTGGGACCTTAGCTGGCGGTCTGGGCTGTTTCCCTTTTGACTACGGATCTTATCACTCGCAGTCTGACTCCTAAGGATAAGTCATTGGCATTCGGAGTTTGACTGAATTCGGTAATCCGATGAGGACCCCTAGTCCAATCAGTGCTCTACCTCCAAGACTCTTACACTTAAGGCTAGCCCTAAAGCTATTTCGGGGAGAACCAGCTATCTCCAGGTTCGATTGGAATTTCTCCGCTACCCACACCTCATCCCCGCACTTTTCAACGTGCGTGGGTTCGGGCCTCCATTCAGTGTTACCTGAACTTCACCCTGGACATGGGTAGATCACCTGGTTTCGGGTCTACGACCACGTACTAAACGCCCTATTCAGACTCGCTTTCGCTGCGGCTCCGCCTCTTCAGCTTAACCTCGCACGGGATCGTAACTCGCCGGTTCATTCTACAAAAGGCACGCCATCACCCGTTAACGGGCTCTGACTATTTGTAGGCACACGGTTTCAGGATCTCTTTCACTCCCCTTCCGGGGTGCTTTTCACCTTTCCCTCACGGTACTGGTTCACTATCGATCACTAGGGAGTATTTAGCCTTGGGAGATGGTCCTCCCAGATTCCGACGGAATTTCACGTGTTCCGCCGTACTCAGGATACATTCAAGAGAGAACGAAGTTTCGACTACGGGGTTGTTACCCTCTACGACGGACCTTTCCAGGTCGCTTCGTCTACCTCGTTCCTTTGTAACTCCGTATAGAATGTCCTACAACCCCAAGAGGCAAGCCTCTTGGTTTGGGCTATGTTCCGTTTCGCTCGCCGCTACTCAGGAAATCGCATTTGCTTTCTCTTCCTCCAGGTACTTAGATGTTTCAGTTCCCTGGGTCTGTCTTCCTTACCCTATGTATTCAGATAAGGATACCATACCATTACGTATGGTGGGTTTCCCCATTCGGAAATCTTCGGATCAAAGCTTACTTACAGCTCCCCGAAGCATATCGGCGTTAGTCCCGTCCTTCATCGACTCCTAGTGTCAAGGCATCCACCGTGCGCCCTTTCTAACTTAACCAAACTAAAAATTAAAAAATATGAGCTACACTGTTATCTAGTTTTCAAAGAACATAC
>NZ_JAKUFX010000234.1:0-2886 GCF_022663635.1 Bacillus cereus group sp. BfR-BA-01356
CCAGGCTAATACATTATCAAAATGTGATTTCTGTGTAGAACGTAAATTCTCAATTTCGGCCTGAAGTTGTGGGACTAGTGCTTGTTTTCCCGCTAATATAGCCGTCAATCCTCCCTGTCCATCTGGACCACCAACATTATTTTTAAAATCTACAGTATTTGTATACAACTTTGTTTTGAAAGCCTCTAACATCTTAATGACGTCAGTAACTTCATTTGAATTTGTATGAATTGTATCGATTAAATCCCCTATTCCTTCTTTAAGGCTCATCTTATCTTTCTTTTTTACAGTATCTACTAATGTGTCGTAATAATTTTGGAATTGCTCATCATAATTTACAATATTACGAGCTGTTTTTTGAATGTTTGGCTTCGCTGTATCTAACCAGTAATTTGCATTGATTCGTGACAGTTCCTGATTCAGGTGGATATTTTTGATTAATTCTCCTCCTCCTGAACCTAAATCAATGTTGGATAAATTTACATTCGGTTGCTTAATCATAGTTTTTGCGTACAAATCCATTACAAGAATATGAGAGCCAGTTGCAGCCAACGCTTTCTTTAACCCTTCAGGTCCTAACGCATAATTTTCTATTTTATGTTCTTGAGCTGTCTGTTCTTGTGCAAGTGCATGAATAGTACTACCATTCGTAGCAGTTATAACCGTTGCTAAAGTGGCTAAAGTTATAACCTTAAATGGAAATTTCATCATTTGATTCTCCTCCTTATTTTCAGTTGCGTTATAATATTTTTATTAAACCTAATTTCTTAATATTAAAATTTATAAACTTGTTCTTCGAGTTGAGTTGTTACACTTTTTAATCGTCTTAATGTATCTTTTTGAGACTGGGTGTTATTGGTATCAACTTCAGTCGATAATTTTGTAATACTATTATTTATTAGATCCAAATCCTCTTTGTAACGTTTCATTAGCTCAATTTCTCCATCTACTTGGTTAGCAAATGTATGCAAATCATTTTGCATGAAAAGAATCATTGATTTTTGTAAATCTGCTACTGTTAATTTAGTCGTTAAGTCATATAATTTCTGATTTTGTTTCTCTAAATCATTTAAATATGCACGTTGCTCTGCTGTTAGTTTATTAATTTCAGCAAAAGTATTATATGTTTTTTTAATTTTTTCAGGATCAATTACTTTCATAAGATCATACTCTTTCGTTTTTGTAACTGCAGCTGCAGCGATTTCACCTTTTTTACTTTTCTCTATCGCTTCACGTGCTTCTTTTTTGGCAGCCTCAATTTCTATAGCTGATTTTCCTTTTTCTTTTGCTTCTTGCTCTGCTTTATTCTCTGCGTCTACAATAGCATTGTTTATTTCTTTTCCTTTGTTATACGCTACTACTGCTGTTTGAGCAGCCGGTTCAATGATATCTTTTGATAGACTATAAATTTCTTGGAATACCTTTAGTCCTTGTTCATTTAAAGCTCCTGGTAATAACGCTATTTGCTGTAAATCATTTTGAATTGATTTTTTTGTATCTAGCATTTCATTTTTTAACTTATCTATTTTTCCTGTTCCCTCTGAATTAAGGACACTCTGTGTTTTTGCCACATCAGTATCAAGATTTTTCAACTTCTTATCTACCTGTAGTTTTAGATCTGTTAACTCATTAATTTGACGTTGCACACTTTCTTGGTTTGTGATGGTCATGTCTTGAAGGACTTCCAGTCTATCTGTAAACCCTTCTTTATCTTCCTTATTATCTACAAATCCTTTTAATGTTGGATAATAACTATTAAATTTAGTTACAAATCCTTTACTTTTTGAATTTAATAGAATTAATTTAGGATAAAGTTCGGATGACCACTCTTTCATATCTTGTTTAATTAGAAATTGAGTTGTATTTAAAGATGGAACTTCTTCAAGTTGTACATTCGGACTTGATAAGGCTCCATCGATAAAGGTTTGTGTTAATTTGGAGTGTGCACCTATTTTTCGTAATGCTGAGGAAATATCTATATTTTCTTGTTTTGTTTCTGCCTGAACGATTGGCGTTGCGAGAGTATTGATAGGAATAGTCGCTCCAGTAACGATTGATGTTATTAAAAATCCTGTCATAATTTTATTCTTCATTCCGTACACCTCTTCACTATTGTTTTTTACAAGTTTTGATCGTAAATGTTGTACAACCTAACGTTAGGATTTCTTCACACATACTTGAAGATAGAGATTTTTTCAAAAAAGTAATTACATCTCTTTTTTTTATTTATTTTTGATAGAATATAAGGAGCTTACTTCCCCCTCATTTTAAACACTATGTTTTTCATAAGTAAACCAGAAAATCGCTTTGATTAAATTTGATTTTTCAGATATTTTTTCATTCAAATTATATAATATTATATTTAAAAAAAGTTAAATCCAAATTTCATTTCATAAAGTGAAATAATTATACTATGATAATTAAACATAAAAATCCATTAATTCCTTTATATCTAAATGAATCCCTCACCTAAAAATGATATCAATATAATTTAATAGTGATTAATACATATCTGTCTTTTATATGGATATGTAAAATTACATATCCATATAGGAGTATCTAGCTTAAATACTCCAATTAGAATAAATAGAGCACTATTACAAAACTTGCACACTTATTATAAAAGTAAATATCTGTATAAAATGTACCCTATTAAATAGACCGTAAAAAAATCTATTCGATAGGGTATTTCTTGTATTATAGAAAGAAAATTTAGAACCGGAGAAATTTTAAAATGACTAAAAAGCTATTCACTAAAAAAGAAATACAAGATCTTTGAACTACCCCCACTTTCACTTCGTTTAGAAGTGAGGGATTCCTAAGTAAAGAGTTCTATCGAACTCTAATTGATTAGGCTATCCCCGCAGTCCTTGCGGTTAGAAGCCT
>NZ_JAKUFX010000235.1:0-2835 GCF_022663635.1 Bacillus cereus group sp. BfR-BA-01356
CTTTAAACGATTTACAGGGTGAAAATTCCCTGTCATGACTAATATTCCAATTCAAGTCATGTCTATGAGACTCCTACATGCGCCTATCATTCCAATGTGATAGGGGTCTGAAGCTAGGTGAAGCCGTCCTTGAAGCGAACTCGTTAAACGTGGATTTAGGGCGGTAGGCTTTAAAAACATTCTATGATGAGCGAAATCGAACCCTCGTATGTACGCTCCGTTACTCATTCCCCAATCTAATAACGAGATATATGATTGGGTCTTGCGTGAAGATATTTCTCTCTTGCCTGAGGAGAAATTGCTTATATAGGTCTTTCCAGAGTTTATATAAGATTCATGAGAGTTAGGAATAGTCTACTCATGAACAAGTAGCGTCGGAGTATAGAGGGCATCTAAGGAATGTAAAAGAAGGGCTGGTTTAAAGGGAACGTGCGAGAGCCAATAAGCGGAGGTATTGGAGCCTATGAAACTTATTGGAAGTCAGCGACACCATAGTACCTATGATGAATAGCCGTTTGTATCTTGCTATAAGTTGCTTCTGCAACGAAGTGTAGGAGAGGAGAGAAACTATTCTAGGGAAGGGTGTTAGTCGAGAAGTATTGCACTAATTGAGGAAATGTTCAAACGAACCATGTGAGAGTAAAAGAGTTAATTCATTTCGGATAGTCCATTTCTCTAATCAAGGGGGCGATCCATATAAAAATGAAGGATAATAAACAATTTCCACAAAACGAAAAAGAGCTAAAACTAGCACTCGATAGCATGTACCGAATAGCCAAAGAAAGTAGTAAACCTTTCTATAACCTAATTGAACTTATGAAGAACGAGCAGACTATACTGACCGCCATTCATAATATCAAGGGTAATAAAGGAAGCAAAACTGCTGGCACTGATGGTAAGACTATGGACTACTATCTTCAAATGGGCAGAGATAAGTTGATGTCTCTAATTCGTAGGAACATTAATAACTATCAACCTAGTCCAGTAAGAAGAAAGTACATTCCAAAATCAAATGGTAAGCAACGTCCTTTGGGTATTCCTAACATGATAGACCGCATCATACAAGAAATAGCCAAAATTGTCATTGAACCCATAGCCGAAGCTAAATTTTATCATTATAGCTTTGGTTTCAGACCAATGCGTTCAGCTGAGCAAGCTATTGCTGAAACACTTGAACGTATCAGGAGAAGCAAAACCTATTGGGTAATTGAAGGCGATATTAAAGGGTATTTCGATAACATCAATCACAATAAGTTGATTGAAATAATGTGGAAAATAGGAATCCGAGACAAAAGAGTGCTTATGATGATTAAGAAAATGCTAAAAGCAGGAATTATGGAAGAAGGAAAGGTCAGAGATAACGTTAGTGGTTCACCACAAGGCGGTATCATCTCACCTCTTTTGGCTAACATTTATCTTAATTATTTTGATTGGGAGATTGCTAGAATGTTCCAAGAGCATCCAGCTAGATACAAGGTCAAAGACGTTTCTAGAAATGGACTACAACGTGTCCGACAAAGACATGAAGATACATTTCTAATTCGATACGCAGATGACTGGGTTATCCTTTGTAAAAGCGAGGGAAATGCCAAGCGGATTCTCAAAAAAGTGGAGAAATATTTTAACCACCAATTGAAACTGGAGCTGTCCAAAGAGAAGACCTTAATCACTGATGTGAGAACGAATAGAGTCAATTTCTTAGGATTCTGGATTTTTGCAGAAGAACATCGGCTTAGAAAAGGCAACATACAAGGAAAAGCTATCCCTAACATGGATAAAGCCAAGTTGAAAATAAAGGAGATTAATAAAAATATTAAAACCCTTTATGACCATCGTGGTAATAAATCCAAACAGGTTGCCATAATCGAGAGTATCAACTCAAAGATTGTTGGCATAGCAAATTATTATAAAATCGCCAATGTATCTACTATATTTCAAGGGTTTGACAAACGTATTCATTACGCCCAATGGAGAACATGGTTGTTTATGAACAATCGACGTGGACGATATTATCAACTAACCACTCCAGCGGATACTCTCTTAAATAGAAGAGATAGACACAAAGAGCAAAAAAGTAAAGTATTCTTCATTGAAGAACATGGAGCTAAAGTAGGAATCACCAAATTTGCATTTACGCCAAAACGTAATGCGATGAAAGTGAATCTCTTAATGTCGCCCTATACAGATAATGGCCGAAGTATTTATAAACGGACAACCGGCAAACGTGAGGCACTAGAAAGACCGAATTTCTTCCAAGAAGAGATTCCTTTCTACCAACTCAACAACCGTTATCCGATATATAACTTTGAATTCTATCTGAATAGAGAATACGCATTTAACAGAGATAGGGGAAAATGTAACTGTTGTAAGGTTCAGCTAAATGAATGGAATCTTAACACACATCATAAAAACCCTAAACTACCGCTTAATAAAGTCAATAAGGTGATAAATCTGGTTTCCTTGTGCAAAACATGCCACAAGCTGGTTCACAACGAAAATCCCGTTACCAATACAAAAGGTGGAAAGAAAATAGAGCAACTTAGAAAGTTGCTTAAAGAGGTTAAGTAAGTACGGCTTTCGAGGATAAATTAACTCTTATTCGTATTTGAACAAATTAGTGTAATGGCGGTTATAGTCGTAATGCTATAACAGTCTTTATGGAGAACTGAGACAACAGTTTGAAATATGGTTTCCCGATGGAACGCCGTATGCGGTGAAAATCGCACGTACGGTGTGGGGCGGGGGAAAAGGTGGAGATTACTTCAAAGTCTTACCTATCGCACCCGAAATGGGTAGTGGCTACCTCAATCCTTACGGATTGAGATGCCACACATA
>NZ_JAKUFX010000236.1:0-2701 GCF_022663635.1 Bacillus cereus group sp. BfR-BA-01356
TATCTAGAAATATCTTGAGACGTCCAAGTATTTTCTTTATTACTGGACTCTTATTAGAGAGTAAAACTAAGCCTGAGATAGGGCTTAAATATTAATATACGAGGGGAATGTAGTATGAAATATAAAATTCATTGGTTGTATAAAACGAAGCGCGGGTTGCAGACGGAATTAACAACAGAGTATATGAGCATAGAAGAAGTACTTCAATTTGCAGAGGATTTTGAGAAAACAGGAAGAGTAAAAGAATTTTCATTTTATGATGAAATGGACGCAGAATGGTCATTAAAAGAGATGAAAAAGTTAAGTAAGCAAGTAGAGGAAGAGCCCCAAGAAATACTCGTTTATTTTGATGGTGGGTATGATGTGCAAACGAAAGAAGCTGGCGTTGGTATATGTGTGTATTATAAAAAAGGAAATACAAACTACCGCATTCGCCGCAATGCATATATAGAAGGTATATATGATAATAATGAAGCGGAATATGCATCATTATTATACGGTATGAATATACTCGAGGAACTAGGGATTAAGTATGAAGCAGTTACACTTCGCGGAGACTCACAAGTGGTACTGCAGCAATTAGCCGGAGAATGGCCTTGTTATGATGAACATTTAAATCATTATTTAGATCAAATTGAACAAAAGGCGAAGCAAATGAAATTAAAACTTATATGTGAGCCGATATCTAGAAAACAAAATAAAGAAGCACATCAATTAGCTACGCAAGCATTGGAAGGAACAGTTATTGATAGTCATAAAGAAATAACTGAATAGAGAGGTGCAAAGGTGGATAAAAAGCAACTCATTACAGAGGTAAATGACTTATTAGAAACGTATTGTGAAGGATGTTTTTTGCGAGAACATAATCGAAAGACAAATAGTAAGTATTACGCTCATTCATTTTGTATAAGGCAATGTACAGTTGGAGAAACATTGAAAAAGTATGGGGACCAGTTGTCATGAAAAACATCCAGAGAAAATTCTCTGGATGTTTTTTAGTGTCTTGCTTCGTTTAGTTGATGCTCACATTTATTTAATTTCTTTTCCTCATTCATTAAAAATGGTTCATCTAAATCAGTTGCAACAGATTTCATAATTTCAAGCTGAGAGCGAGCTGCTTCTACAGCAGTAGTAGCATGCTCTAATGTATCTGGATCCATTGAAATTGTTGCTGATCCTACCATTTTTTGTGCTGTTTCTACACGGAATTTCACTTCTTCAAAATCATTTACTTCTGATCCCATTAATAATTCCTCCTTTGTATAGTGCGCATTTCACATAGTTTTTGCTCTGTAAAACGGAAATATACAAAGGAATAACAAAGGAGGTTACCAAGTAAGGTAACCTCCTGTTATATGTTGGATTAAAGTTTTACTACGTTAGCAGCTTGAGGTCCGCGGTTACCTTCAGTAATGTCGAAAGATACTTCTTGACCTTCTTCTAAAGCTTTGTAGCCGTCGCCTTGAATAGCAGAGAAATGTACGAATACATCGTCAGCGCCTTCCATTTCGATAAATCCAAAACCTTTTTCGTTGTTAAACCATTTTACTTTTCCTTGCATGTTACAATTCCTCCTAAAAGCGTTTACTATTTTCATTTAGTGAAATTCATTTTAAAAAATAATATAAACTAAAAATGCTATATTCTTGAATATTCTGCTAAATGATTAATTTAAATATACACGAATTGGGAGAATTTAGTCAAGTAAGCGATTTTATTTTTTTGTATTTTTAAATAATTTTTCAGTCAAATTTTTAAATAGGTATAGGACAGGCCGAGTATGTAATATTCTTAATTGAATGCTATACATAATGAGGTGAAAGAATGAATAAGTCTTACTTATTAGATAATGAAGGAATGAGAACGAGAACCGACATACCGGATTGGGTTGCAAAAGAATTTGAGATTTTTTCAAATGTTGTGTTAGAACCAACTTTTCCATGTTATTTCGGTTTAACAGCTTTGAAAAAGAATGAACTTCGTTATTCATTTCTTTCTCATAATGATTGGAGTCATTTGCCACATACAATGTTATCTTTTTTAGAGTTAATGAAAGAGAGGCCGATTGTAAGAAGGGGCTTTTTCCTTTTTGTAGAACCGGAATGTGAAGAACAGCCACTCGAATATTACCGTGATTCCTTTTGGAAAGTGTTACAGTATTTACATGAAAACGATAATCAAGCATGGCCAAAGCAAATTCCTGAAGATCCAGACCATTATTTATGGGAATTTTCATTTGGTGGTGAGCCAATATTCGCATTTGGAAATGCGCCAGCTTATAAACAACGAAAAACTAGACATTTAGGGAATTCTCTCGTTATTGGGTTTCAGCCACGCACTATTTTTGATGGATTAGAGGGAGATCGTCCTAAAGGAGCATATTCAAGACAAATGGTCCGTGAGCGAGTTGAAAAGTGGGATCAATTGCCGAAACATCCTAATATTAGTCATTATGGTGACCCGGAACATCATGAATGGAAACAATATTTCATAGGAGACGATGTAGAGCCAATAAAAGGGAAATGTCCTTTTCTTCATAGGATAGAAAAGTAAGAGCCATCACCTAGATGGCTCTTTTGTATATTTTGGATAAAAAAGACCTGCGGTAGTATGTCAACTGAAAAATAATATCTTTTGAAGTTATCAAAGGACAAATTGCTTAAAAAAGACATCACGAAACTAGACCAGTATTTTATGTAAA
>NZ_JAKUFX010000237.1:0-2606 GCF_022663635.1 Bacillus cereus group sp. BfR-BA-01356
GTTAGTGATAGGTAAGGATTTGAAGTTATCTCTACCTTTTCCCCCACTCCACACCGTACGTGAGACTTTCACCTCATACGGCGCTCCATCTAATTTGTTTATTGTTTAATTTTTTCTAAATTACAAGCTCTTCGATATTGGTTTATTCGTTTAACTTGTTCCACAGTCAACGAGTGTTTTTGAAAGTAGGATTCAATCGTTTGTTTATTTGTCATGTGAATTAATCTATGAATTTCTTTATGAATGATTCTAAGATTTTCATACTCATCTGTTCCGCCTAATCCCTTCGGAATATAGTGGTGGCAATGTAGCTCACTTGCTGGTAAAAATTCTTTAAGTATCTCACATTTTCCATTCAACATAGAATACCTTGCCATTCGATTATCCAAGTACTCTATACTTTCATTAGGGATATTTGCAGTTAGTAGTTTCTTAATTTCGCCTAATACCAATTTATTTAACTCAATATGTTTGGCAATCTTTCGGCCTTTTTGATTGTAAGGTGTTTGGGTTTGCGTGTAATTCCATATAGTTGCTGTTTGTATATCCGCTAGTGGAAATAAGTAAATACCACATACTTTAAATGTTCGATAATTATTTTTAAAGAATTTTGTAAACACCGGAGGTGCATTGATTGGAACTTCATATTTCCCGACACTTTTTAATCGATTGAATATTACTAATGATAGGTTAAATGCAAGCTGTTTCATTTCAATATTTACATGTGTAACATACCTAAAATAGTTACGCAGTCCAAGTACATAGGCATTATATAATTGCACATTTTTCCGAGTTGATGACAACTGAATAGCTTTTATTCGCTTTTTGATCTCAAGTTTGATTTGCTTCTTTTTCTTATTTGATATCCTAGAGTTACAAACCCATTTGTTTCTTTTGGGTACTACATATAATAAATATCCTAAGAACTCAGATTTGTTTTTTCTAAGGTTGATTATTCTGGATTTTTCTGGTGAAATGTCCAACTTTAATCGTTCCTTGAGATACATTTTTGTCGCGAAAAACCATTTTTGTGCCGTTCGGAAATCCTTTGCCATAATTTTAAAATCATCTGCATAACGAACAATAAATCCTTGTTTCAATTTGGTACCTTTCATTGCTCGCTTTTGATTTGCATTATTTGTATATGGATATGATGTTTCAAAATAGTGCCATTGGCTTGCTATCCATTGGTCTAAATCATTTAAAACTATATTGGATAGTAATGGCGAGAGTATTCCACCTTGTGGTGTTCCCTTTTTTGGAATTCCAAATCCCTTAATTGGTGCTTTTAGAATTAAATAGATAAGTTTTAACACTCGCTTATCTTTAATACCCATATTCCACAATTGTTTTAGAAGTAATGTGTGATTAACATTGTCAAAGAATCCTTTTATATCTATATCTACCGCGTAATGAAAAGTATTTCTGCTTATCAAAAACATTACTCTAGAAATGGCATGTTTTGTTCCTCTCATCGGACGAAATCCATAACTATGTTCGTAAAATTTCGCCTCGCAAATCGGCTCCAAAATTTGCCTAATCATTTGTTGAATTAACCGATCAAACATTGTTGGAATTCCTAAAGGTCTTTTATCTCCATTGGACTTAGGAATAAAAACTCTCTTTACTGCTTTTGGTTTGTATATCTCTAGTTGTTTACAAACCAATGATAAGAATTCCTTTTTATACATTGGTTTATAATTATCTATCGTGAACAAATCCGTGCCAGCGGTTTTGGACCCCTTGTTAGATTTTATTGTTCGGTATGCTAAAAGAATATTGTTCTCCGAAGTAATCAATTCATATAGACCATGGAATGATTTATTTCCTTGACTTTCTTCATATAACCTATCAAATGTTTCTTGCATATTGTAATATTCCCAATATCTCATTGTTGTGCTCAACTGTGGAAACCTCCTAGGTTTTTGCCCACATTCCTACCTGACCATTGAGCTTCATTTTCTTAAAATTAAACATAAAACAAACTAGACTTGGGGCCATCCCTCCACGTTCATTAGACGCTTCAACGGTACTGTGCCCCTACCTTCACAAAAATAAAGGAATTTCGGCTAATTACCTTATATCCACCTGCCCAGTAGTAGCTGTTTTCATTTAGCAGTTTTTTGCTTCCCACGTTCCAATATATCTAGCTATTCATGATAACCGTAGGTGTTTGCTATAAGCCTGTAGAGTTTATAAGCTCATCGTTGCTTATCCCGATTTCCTACCGTCAGATTCGTACTTCTCGGTACCCTACCACACTCTTGTGTGCTATACCTTTCGGTATAGTGCAATTTTAGACCCGTACCTTCGCAAATTCGTCAGACCCATAAGGGACATTCTCACCATAGTTATCTTTTCAGCCATCCGACCTATCCTACACCATATGATTAAAAATCACTTAGGCTCGTTCAGCCGACTTCACCTAGCTTCATACACAATCTGTCTACTAACAAATCATGCATGTAGGAGTATTAATGGAGTTGTTTCAATTCAACATGACGATTTTCATTCCAACTCTCGATATATTAGTTATTGTTGCTTAAGATAAATTTCAGCAACACTCTCACTTCACGTCTAAACGCTTATAGAGAAACGTGTCGCGC
>NZ_JAKUFX010000238.1:0-2600 GCF_022663635.1 Bacillus cereus group sp. BfR-BA-01356
ACCATCGTTTTCAGAAAAAATTAAAGAACCTGAGTCCATACGAATATCGAACTCAGGCTTCTTAACTATGCGTTTTAATTACTGTCTACTTGACAGGGGTCAGTACAGAATGACTCGTCTTTTTTGTGTTTTATAACTTTTTTTCAAAGCTAAATATTTTGAAGTGCTTCTCGCTTTTTAAAAAGTTTTTTGAGTACGTAGCTGTATAAGTTTTATTCAATTTCTTTCGTGATTCTTTATATGTAATTTAAGATTTTCTATTTTATTTCTTAAAGATAGGATTCATCAGTGTGTTAAAATAGTACAGTTGTTTTTGATGTACTTTAATATAAGAAGATTTAAGTTAGAAAAGGAGATAATATGAAAAAGATAAGTATAATTACTATAGTAGTCTTAGTCCTGCTAGTAATCGTGTATATGTTAGTTGGAAATTATTTTTATAACTATGCGTTAAATGCGAAACAAGAAAAAGAATTTTTGCAAGATAATCCTCATTTAGTAGAAACGGTAAGTGCATCGGGAGATGTAATGGCTGCAAATGAAGAAAAGAATGCAAACTTCGTATCGAAGTATAAACCTAACACATTAACTATACGTTCTTTCGATAAATTAAATTTAAAAGGTTATGAATATATGAATGAACCATCTAGTCATAAATGGGCAATTGTAGTTCATGGATACAATGGTAGAGCATCAGAAATGACGAAATATGTTCGTAACTTTTATGAACAAGGCTATAATGTCATAGCACCAGACCTTCGTGGGCACGGAAATAGTGAAGGGGATTATGTTGGTATGGGCTGGCATGATCGTAAAGATGTGTTAATTTGGATTCAACAAATTGTAAAGAAAGACCCTAATGCTGAAATAGCTCTATTTGGTGTTTCAATGGGCGGGGCAACTGTAATGATGACTTCAGGAGAAGATTTACCTTCTAATGTTAAAGTTATTATTGAAGATTGTGGATACTCAACTGTTATTGATGAATTTACTTATCAACTAAAAGATTTATTCCATTTACCGAAGTTTCCTGTTATGAATGCGGCAAATACGGTTACTAAATTAAGAGCTGGTTACGATTTAGAAGAGGCTTCAGCTGTAAAACAAGTAGAGAAAAGTAAAACACCTATGCTGTTCATTCATGGGGATGCTGATACATTCGTTCCTTTTGAAATGTTAGATGAAGTATATAATGCTGCAAAAGTAGAAAAAGAGAAATTAATTGTTCCAGGTGCTGGACATGGAGAAGCGGAGAAAGTAGATTCTAATAAATATTGGAATACTGTATGGAAATTCGTAGGGAAGTATATTCCGGCATAATTAAAGTTGTTGCATTTATATAGACGATAATCGGAGGGATAATAGTTAATCCTTTTGATTATCGTTTTTTTGTTAATTAGGTATTCTGCTATAAGTGTGTTTTTGTATGTACTATATGAAGGAGATAGAGCAAAAACTTTTGAATTCCTTAATCTCAGTGCTACAATGATTGAAAACTAAATGTTAATGAGGTGTTTTTATGAAAATTGAAGTATGGTCGGATTTTGTATGCCCATTTTGCTATATTGGGAAACGTAGATTAGAGATGGCTTTAGAGCAATTTCCACATAAGAAGGATGTTGAAGTTGAGTTTAAAAGTTTTGAATTAGACCAAAATGCTCCAATCTATTCCGGAACAAGTATTAATGAAGTACTTGCATCAAAGTATGGAATTAGTATTGAAGAAGCTAAGCGTAATAACGTACAGCTAGGAAATCATGCAGCTAGTATGGGTTTAAGTTTTAATTTTGATGAGATGAAGCCGACGAACACGTTTGATGCGCATCGTCTTGCGAAGTTTGCAAAGAATCAAGGGAAAGAAAAAGAGATTACGGAAAATCTACTTTTTGCATATTTTACTGAATCGGAAAATTTAAGTGATGCGGATACACTTGCTACTATCGCTGAAGCTTCAGGTTTAGATAAGCAAGAAGCTTTAAATGTTATTAATGATAAAAATGCGTATGCAAATGATGTTAGAATTGATGAAGCAATTGCTCAGCAATATCAAATTTCGGGAGTGCCTTATTTTATTATTAATCAAAAGTATGCTATTTCAGGTGCACAACCACTTGAAACTTTTGTTGGTGCACTTCAGCAAGTGTGGGAAGAAGAGAATCCTGCACCTAAGTTGCAAGAACTTTCTTCAGAGGGTGGAAGCAATCTTTCTTGTACTGATGGAAGTTGTTCAGTGCCGTCGAAAGAACAATAGTTTTTATGGTAGAAGAGCACCCCATAGATTGTTCTGTGGGGTGCTTGTATATAACTATAGAAGAAATACATAAGTGAAATCTATAAAATATAAAGTTTTTTAAAAAACGTATTGACGATTATACTTTAGAGGTGTAATATAGAACAAGTCGCCGATGACATTAAAGTCGAAAGCGACAAACGAAATAAAAAACTTAGTTGACATCAATTAACGAAAGTGTTAACATAAGGAAGTCGCGAATGAGCGACCAAGTAGTTCTTTGAAAACTGAACGAAACAAACAACGTGAAACGTCAATTTTTATTTTAGATGCTAGACAAACTAACTTTATTGGAGAGTTTGATCCTGGC
>NZ_JAKUFX010000239.1:0-2567 GCF_022663635.1 Bacillus cereus group sp. BfR-BA-01356
GTGCGCCCATAAGGGTAGATTTAGAATTGATTAAATAGCACTAATCTAGGTTAACTCACGAAAGACCTATTACCAATCACCTCACCTAGAAGGGAAACCTAAAGGGGAAAACAGCATGGTGATAAAGTCATAAGTTGGTCAACTACTAAGATCACGACTGAATGGCAAGGTAAAACTCATAAATAAGGATGAAGGCTACACTGCTTGAATGATAGACCAAGGGTGGTCAGCGATACGAGTAATGAAAGGTAGTTGATACATTACTAGGGAACAAGGTTATAAAGAGGATAGTTTAGGTCGTACATATAAACTATCAGTGAGTCTCTCCCTCCCAGCCACAGTAAGTGGAAAAAGGTCAAACGTCACATCCGACATTATGAAAGCTATTCTTTATCTATCTAAATGGGGATTGCCTAAGTTGGGATGCCACCGGCATACTTGCGAATTTGGCTATGAAGAATGACACCAAGTTACTAACAAGGTGTGTGACTTCTGAATACCCAATAAGGCAACGGAGCCTTCATAGTAGTCCGAGCTAGGGAAAGCCTAGTACATGGCGAAGGAAGGCAACTTATCCGGTCTAAAACAAAATTGGAAGGTGTGTGAGACACAATGAGAAATCCAAATGCAGTATTAGACAATCTGAATAAAAAAACAACTAACCCAGCTTATAAATTTGAACGTCTGTATCGAAATCTATATAACCAGGAGTTCTACTTTGCAGCATATCAAAAAATATATGCAAAAGAAGGGAACATGACTAGAGGAACAGATGGGCATACCATTGATGGTATGAGTTTGGAACGTATCGATAAAATTATTGAAAGAATTAAAAACCAAAGTTATCAACCAGCTCCATCTCGCAGAGTATATATCAATAAGGGGCAAAATAGGGGAAAGAGGCCTTTAGGGATACCCTCTATAGATGATAAATTAGTTCAAGAAATCGTAAGAAACATCCTAGAAGCTGTTTTCGAACCGACCTTTTCTAACAATTCTCATGGATTTAGACGTAATCGCAGTTGTCATACAGCACTAACACAAGCAACTAAAATCTTCAAAGGAGTTAAGTGGTGGGTAGAAGGTGATATCAAAGGCTTCTTCGACAATATTGACCATCACATTTTGATTAAACTGCTAAAAAGAAAAATTAAAGATGAAAAATTCATTAATTTAATCTGGAAATTTCTTAGAGCGGGTTATTTAGAAGATTGGAAATTCAATAATACTTATAGTGGCACTCCACAGGGAGGAATAATCAGCCCAATTCTATCAAATATTTATCTAAATGAACTTGATAAGTATATCGAAGAGTATAAAACACTATTTGATAAAGGCACACGCCGACAAAACAACATAGTATATACCCAAAAATATAAGCGACTTTGGTATTTAAAAAAGAAATTCGCAGATAGAAAAGTACTGGCTCCACACAATGAATTAACTGAGATTACAAGTGAAGTGAAAAGGCTTCAAAAAGATATACGTACAATGAGTTCAGTAGAATTAATGGATTCTAGCTTTAAGAGAATTCAATATGTACGATATGCCGACGATTTCCTAATAGGGATAATTGGTTCAAAACAGGACGCAGAAGAAGTAAAGAAAGACCTTACGGCTTTTCTAAAGAATAAACTAAATCTTGAACTATCATCAGAGAAAACACTCATTACACACGGCAAAATGAAAGCGAGATTCCTTGGATACGATGTAACTATAAGTAACCTTCAGGCTGTATACAAAGGCTCAAACAGTAGAATAGCCAAAAGGTATGCATCAAACAAGTGCGAAATTTACATGCCTAAGGAAAAATGGATTGGAAAACTTAAGGAGCTCAAAGTTCTTAAAATCGAAAAAGATAGTAGTTGGAAGTCTATTCATAGGGCCGAATTAATAAACTCCGACAATTTAGAAATTCTAAGTATATACAATAGTGAAATTAGAGGTTTATATAATTATTATAAACTAGCAAAAAATGTACACAGCCTACAGAAGTTTCGCTACATTATGAAATTCAGCATGGTAAAAACTTTTGCAAACAAATACAAACTATCAGTCAGCAAAATAATGAAAAAGTTTAATCATGAAGGCAATTTTAGAATTTCTTACACGACTAAAACTGGTCAGAAGCATAGATATTTCTATAATGAACCTTTGAAAAGAGTTTATGAAAATCCAACTACTAATAAAGAAATAGATATCGTTCCAAATACTATGATATATGCAGGACGCAATAGTCTAATCAGACGCCTTCAGGCTAGTAAATGTGAGTGGTGTCAAACTGAAAACACCGCTATCGAAATGCATCATGTTAAAAAACTCAAAGAACTAAAAGGAAAACAACTTTGGGAAAGAATCATGATAGCTCGCAACCGCAAAACACTAGCATTGTGTAAAAAGTGTCATGTTGACCTGCACGCTGGAAGGTTAGATTGAAATTCAGAGGATAAGTGGAGAGCCGTATACATGGAAACATGTACGTACGGTTCGGAGGGGAGCGTTTGAAAACCTATCACAGTAATGTGAAAAGGCGTTGGGCGCTTACCCTACGACGATGTAGAACGTGT
>NZ_JAKUFX010000240.1:0-2505 GCF_022663635.1 Bacillus cereus group sp. BfR-BA-01356
TTTGCTATTTCTCTTGCTCTCTCTTCTTCTTTAGCTTTTGCTATTTCTCTTGCTTTCTCTTCTTCTTTAGCTTTTGCTATTTCTCTTGCTTTCTCTTCTTCTTTAGCTTTTACTATTTCTCTTGCTTTCTCTTCTTCTTTAGCTTTTGCTATTTCTTGCGCTTTTTCTTCTTCTTTAGCCTTTGCTATTTCTTGCACTTTCTCTTCTTCTTTAACTTTTACTTCTTCTTTGATTTTTGCCTCTTCTTTAGGCTTTACTATTTCTTGCGCTTTTTCTTCTTCTTTAACTTTTACTTCTTCTTTGACTTTTGCCTCTTCTTTAGGTTTTACTATTTCTTGCGCTTTCCCTTCTTCTTTAGGTTTTACTATTTCTTGCGCTT
Source organism: Bacillus cereus group sp. BfR-BA-01356 (assembly GCF_022663635.1). Classification (NCBI taxonomy): domain Bacteria; kingdom Bacillati; phylum Bacillota; class Bacilli; order Caryophanales; family Bacillaceae; genus Bacillus; species Bacillus cereus group sp. BfR-BA-01356. Next base: position 380 of record NZ_JAKUFX010000240.1, read on the forward strand.
TCCCTTCTTCTTTAACTTTTACTACTTTTGCCTCTTCTTTAGGCTTTACTATTTCTTGTGCTTTCGTTGTTTCTTTCGCTTTTGCTACTTTCTGCGTCTTTACTTCTTTCTTTTCTTTAACTGATTTTTGTACTTTCGCTACTTGCTTCGTTTTCTCTTCAGTTTTCTTTTCAGTTGGTGCTGTACTTGATAGGAAAGAAACGTTTGCATAAGCAGTTTTTCCTTTATACTCAAATTGCAACCATCCGTCTTTTACTTGATGCGTTGATTCAATTACATCATCTTTTTTTAGTCTGCCAAGAATTTCTGAATCTGTGTTTGCTTCAGTACGTACATTTAACAAATTCGCCGTTACATGATATACATCTTTTGTAAACTCCGAACTTACAAACACTTCTTTACCATTCAACTCAATTTTTGACCAGCCATCTTCGGTATTTATGACTTTTAATTCTTGCCCATTCTTTACTTTTTCGACCACTTTTGATTCTGTAGTCGGTTTTTCACGTACGTTAAGTACATCTGCTGTTACGATTGTTTCTGCGGTAGCAGTTGTGGTAAACGCTCCCAATCCAAAAACAGTTGCTGTTGCTGCGCCAATTACTTTTTTCATATTAGCCTCCATTAAATTTTTTTGAATTTTATCAAATGCCTCCGTAAAATTGTATAATTTTACATAATATCAAAACATTTGCAACAGTATATTAATATTGTTTAATATACTGTTATTAAAACTCCTTACTCCAATACTATCAAATTCTCATTTCTAATTCTATATATTATAAATCTCCTTATCTTTTATAAAAGCTCCATGCCCTTCTTCACACTAAATAGTTGTGGCAATTCCCGCCAAAAATAAACTTACGATTGCTAAAATTTGAGTAGCGACTATAGCCCCTCTTAAATGAAACTTATAATCTTTATAACCTTTCATACCTTCCGTACTAGGAATCACAACAAACCTTGGAGTAATCCAGCAAAAAATTAGCCAATCAATTATAAGTAAATCTACTAAATTGAAAATCATTAAAATACCAAAAGTGTGTAAATAGGCATCCATATACATTAACTTTTCATGCTTATGTAGTATATATGTAGAAACGAAAGGACTACCGAAAAGAATAGTATTATATACAATATTAAAATAAATGGTTTGCTTTTTTTCATGAATCGATTTTGGAAAAACTACTTTTTGAATATCTTTCGGATAATCAGTTAACGAAAGTCGAGGATTATAATATAAGGACCCTAAAATCATTACGGATAGTACAATAGACATGATGACACCAACGTACATCATTTGCTCAAATTGATTCATATGCTTCATTCACCCTTTTCTGTAATTACTATGATGGTCATTCACTTAATTACATATTGTATGTACGTACACAATCAAAAATTAACAACTAGCTTTAATAGCGAAGCAAAATTGTTGTAATGCAAATGCAAATTTAATACAGTGGAAGCCTAATTGATACAGATAGGATTGGTGAAACCTATGAAAATTGAACATATTGCAATTTGGGTAAATGACTTAGAATGTATGCGTGATTTTTATATGAAATACTTTAATGGTAAAGCAAACTCTTTATATCATAATAAAACGAAACAATTTGAATCTTATTTTATTACGTTCGAATCTGGAGCAAGACTTGAACTTATGCGTAAAAAAGGGATTGAAAATAAGCCTAATTTAAACATAACTGGCTATGCTCATATGGCTTTTTCTGTCGGTAGTGAAGAACGTGTGAATGAACTGACAAAGGTGATAAAAGCTGCTGGTTATCCTTTATTGAATGGACCACGTTTTACTGGAGATGGCTATTATGAAAGTGTAATAGGCGATCCGGAAGGTAATCAAATAGAAATTACGATTTAACTTACCCTTTTCCACCACCTCCGTATTTTTCCACCGATTAGGCGGTGCTGTTGCCGAGGTGCCAAATGAGGCGACTGCTTATTTTTACCGAAAAGCACTATCAAACATGTCAATATTTGCTACTTGGGGGCAATCAGACATGCCCATCAACTTAAAAATCTTCACTACCCCCAAGTGTAAAAAAACGTTATTCTTTCTAAAAAAGCTAGACTAGAAAGGATGACGTTTTCTTATGAATCTCTCGATT
>NZ_JAKUFX010000241.1:0-2453 GCF_022663635.1 Bacillus cereus group sp. BfR-BA-01356
CAGTATTGTAGGACAATCCTATCGAATTAAAGATCATTTTAGCAAAGAAAATGATTGATTTTGTACATGCTTAAACAAGCGAAAATGTACATGTTTATCTTGACATTTACACCAGTAGAAAAGGTTGTTAATTTCATATGAACAGCATCAATACCCTCAATATTCAACATATTAAAAAGGGAGTACTAGGATAAATCAACTTTGACATTCTAAAAGTAGTAGGCTAACAATCACATCTCTATTATAAAAAAGAAACATTTGTTCAAACTAGATTATTAAAAGTGAAATCTCATCTTATTAACATCAAAGTGATACTTACATTATAATAAAATTTTTTGTAATGCAGGAGGAATGATGATAGCAATTACAACCTCACATAAAATTAACAACTGTTCAATTTTATTATTTCAGTTAAGATAACTCCTTGTTTAACGAAGAAAAAGTGAAGGTAATTCAATTGACTAAAACCAATATGTTAAGTATCTATAGACATATTGTTAACTTATTTATGATTTGGTATAAACAATTAATATTATTTGTCTAGGTGAATTTATGATTCTATACAAGAAAAAAACATAAAAGAAAAAGTTAGAATTTTACATTGAGCAAATAGTAGAAGTTGAAAAGAGCGTTTCATCACTAATAAAAAGTTGAATTTCGAATTAAGGATAGAAAAAATTATTCTTTATTATCAATAAACCTTTTTATAAATCTTGAATAATTTTAATCAATTAAAATAGTAGTTTGACTATCTAATAAATGTTAGGACGTCATAACATTATTTTATAAATAGAATTTCATTATAACTATTGTTAGGTATCTAGTAGTAGCTCGTCCTAACAAAACAAACGATTTAATAGAGCCTTATAAATCAATAACTTATAAGAGATTTATAAGAGTAGTTTTCATCTCAACTTCAACGTACAAAATGAAGTACCTCTAAAAATTAAAATGTCTTATTTATTTTTTCAGGTTTTACAACCACCACATCAATGTAATAATATATTAAAAATAATAAGTATTTAATTTAGTTTAATTCAATATAAGAGGTGTATGCATTGTCCGAAAAAGTGTATAAATATAGAAGATCAGGTACCCAAAAACATTTTCACTTAAAAGAAGCTGACATATTTGTCTTTACAGTTTTATATTACAAAAGGGCACTTACAACAAGGCAAATCACGCAGTTATATAGTGCATTTGAGGGAAGAGAATGTTCTGAAGCTAGCATATTTACAAAGCTTGACCGGTACTCACAATATGGAGCTATGTTAACTAAAAGAATAGATAAAAGGGCTGACAGTATTACGAAACGCGCTTTATTTTCCTTAAAAGAAAAGACAATTGAATTCTTATTGGAAATAGGAAGAATTCCCAAAAAAAGTTCAAAAAGACGGTACTCAAGAACAACTTCTCTTCACACTATGTGTTCACGTGAAGTCATGATCCGTACTCTTTTAGCGACTACAAAGAAGACACAAACCAATGAAGTATTATATGAATTGGATATTCGTTCTTTTTACCAGAAAAAAAATATAAAAATTGAGGACAACCAATTGGCCTTGATTCCTGATGAACATATTTCATACCAAGATAAAAATATCCATATTGAGATGGACATGTGCAAAGAGACAAATTCTATCTTAGTTGAAAAAGTAGAGAAGTACATAGAATATGCAAAAAAAACAAATGAGGATGTAACGGTTGTCTTTGTTATGTACGACAAATCAATGTTCCTTGCTGAAGATGCAGAACCGCCATACATACGTATGAAAAATCTATTATTTTCTATGCGGAAGCATCATGAATTATTAATGAATATACCAAATCTAAATGTACACATTTGCTCATTGAAAGATGCTGGGGATGTTATTTCAGATATCATTCTAGGAACAAATGATAATCAAAACTTGGAACAAGATATTCTTTTTCCTTTATCTCAACGTACAGTAGGAGATGTCAATTGGCGTTACACTTTTGTCGAAAAAATTCAAACGTTTAAAGAATCAATAGATGGTGGCCTTCGACGCACATACAAGAGAGATAAAGCTTCTATTCAAGATTTCTTTTTTATTTTTGGAAATGAAAATGATTACCGAATGATTGCAAGATTAGATGATGTCGTGTTTTCAAGAAGGGATGGAGATGAAGGCGTTCCGCTTGTAGTTATCTATCCTAAACGTGAAAATCCTAGAGATATTCTACTGATGGACACTTATGATAATGTACTACTTCTATCCATTCAAAATACAAATATAGCAACCGATGAACAGATCATGGTACATGCTGCAAATAACGTTAATCCGAAAAGACGTAAACTTGTAGAATTATATTAATCGTTTATTTTTTATATACTTTTATATAACTTTATTGATTTTTATTATTTAAGGTGATAGAATAACGTTTGAACTAAACACTCAAAACTACAATCAAATCAGAACATATGAAATTAA
>NZ_JAKUFX010000242.1:0-2447 GCF_022663635.1 Bacillus cereus group sp. BfR-BA-01356
TTTTACATAAAATACTGGTCTAGTTTCGTGATGTCTTTTTTAAGCAATTTGTCCTTTGATAACTTCAAAAGATATTATTTTTCAGTTGACATACTACCGCAGGTCTTTTCAATTAATCTTAACATAAAATTCTGATTATTTTAGATGTAAAAAAACCTACGCATTACTGCATAGGCTCTGTACGATATTTTGCTTCAACTCGGTAAATACGATGACCTTTACTAGAGAATTTCTCTTCGTATTCAGTCATGATGTTACCTTCAAAGTCGCTGTTATGAAGATCTAAGCTTAAGTACGTTAGTAACATACCGTACTCAGCCATACTCATAAGAGAATATTCAAATAAACCTTGGTTATCTGTTTTGAAATGAATTTCTCCGCCTTCTACTAACACTTCTTCGTAATTACGTAAAAATGTTTTATACGTTAAACGACGCTTCGTATGACGTTTCTTTGGCCATGGATCTGAGAAGTTTAAATAAACGCGATCAATTTCACCTTTCGCAAAGAAAACTGTTAAATCTTCAGCATCTTTATTAATTAACTTTAAGTTTGGTAATTCTTCTTCAATTAATTTATCAAGTGCATCTACAACAACACTTGTGAATTTTTCAATTCCAATATAATTAATATGTGGATTCGCTTTCGCCATATCATACATGAAGCGGCCACGACCTGTACCTACTTCAATGTGAATTGGTTGTTCGTTTCCAAATACTTCTTTCCAGCTACCAGCGCGCTCCTCTGGGTTTCCGATTACGATATGTGAATATTCATTAATTCGATCCATTGCATACGGTTTATGTCTTAAACGCATAGATGTTTCCCTCTCTTTACATAGCTATTTTAAAGGAATAATTCCTTCTTTCTTTTTTAATCAATCTACCAAACAAAAAACCAAGTACGTACGAGCACTCGGTCCGTTTCTTTCAAGTATAAGATGTACCATTTTGATAAAAACTACATACAGCATTAAACATTCCATGACGAAACAGCTTTTTCTCTTACATTTGAAGAGAAAAACAATCGAAAGGATGATCCGTTCATGCCAATTAATCAACAACATCAATTAGAAGTGCTGAAAGATATTTTAGTCAACCACCAAAGTGATTGCTGCGGGACAGTTTCAGAATGCGAGCAATTAGAGCGCCTCATTCAATCGTTACTCGCAAACGATAATATAAGTAGTGACGCTAAAACAATGCTAAACGATGTATATTCTTATAGTCAATCGGGTAAATCTTCCTCTAATTTGGACAACCATATTTCCAATAATCAAGAACAACTTACTCAGTGGATTGCTGGAATGGACAATTTTTCTTAAGTATCATTCTGAAGCAAGTAGTTGCTGTAAATATTGATGCCAATATTCAGCTTCTGCTTGCTGTTTTTTTGTTGTATGCCATTGAATAGACAAAATCGTTTGTGCTATCACATACCATCTCATACGCCTAAGCAGCGATTCATCCATTTCAATATCATAGTAACCGAGCCACTCACTCCATTCCTGGCGCGGAATGTACCAATATAATAACATACCGAGGTCTAGAGCTGGGTCAGCAATTACAGCTCCATCCCAATCAATTAAAAACAATTCATCTTCATCCGACAATAGCCAGTTGTTATGGTTTACATCACAATGGCATACAACGAATTCATTGTATTCAATAGCTTTTAATGAATCCATTAAATATTGAAGGCCTTGCTGAATTGTTTCATCATCCCTTATATCTCCTCTTAAAACGAGTTGCAGTTGTTGTAATAACTCTTGTGCGTGAAGCGGCTGCTTCCCAAGTCTTTGAATCATCTGTACAAGCGCTTTAGAGGAGTGTATTTTCTTCAAAAGTTTCGCAACACGTTCTAGTTTCATATCCTCTGGCTCTAGCTTCTGTCCCGGAAGCCATTTTTGAGCAGAAATTACATCACCATTCGTTACCCTTCTTGTCCAAAGTAATTTTGGAACAATTCCTTCTGCTGACAATACCGCTAAAAAGGGCGATGTATTCCGCTTTAAAAATAACTTCTGTTGTCCGTTTTGCGCAATATATGCATCGCCCGTTACTCCACCAGCCGGTACAAGACTCCACTCTTTTCCTAATAATTGTTCCAACCATTCCATATTCATTACCCGTTAACAAATCCTTATCTTTTATAGTTATGAAAAGAAAAACCGCAACATTTCTACACATGTTGTGGATTCATATATTTTACTGTAAATGAAAAGAAAAATTAGCCTAAGCCAAAAATCCTCTATTTTATTTTACAAAACCTGTCATAGAATGACAACTTATCAAAATCGTCACCTTTGTCAATTCTACATTTATTACATTCTCATCGCATGCCCATCAACTTAAAAATCTTCACTACCCCCAAGTGTAAAAAAACGTTATTCTTTCTAAAAAAGCTAGACTAGAAAGGATGACGTTTTCTTATGAATCTCTCGATTC
>NZ_JAKUFX010000243.1:0-2421 GCF_022663635.1 Bacillus cereus group sp. BfR-BA-01356
GTTCATCCTGAGCCAGGATCAAACTCTCCAATAAAGTTAGTTTGTCTAGCATCTAAAATAAAAATTGACGTTTCACGTTGTTTGTTTCGTTCAGTTTTCAAAGAACTACTTAGTCGCTCATTTGCGACTTCCTTATGTTAACACTTTCGTTAATTGATGTCAACTAAGTTTTTTATTTCGTTTGTCGCTTGCGACGTTATTGTCATCGGCGACTTGTCCTATATTACACCTCTATATAATAATAGTCAATATTAATCTTTCATTTTTTTTAAAAAGATGAAAAAGACTCTCATACCACCCTTTTATTTCTCATACATATCAATAAGATAACTGAAAGGAGTGTAGAACTTGTTCAATCCTTCTTTATTACACATCATAAGCTCCCATTCAAGAAGCCCACACTATCATAGGAAGTTTCCAATCATTCTATTTTGGAGTCAAAAAAGCGGCTGTACTTCTCTTGCTAAGTGGTTCTTTTACCAGATTGATTTATTACAAACCGCTCTAAGCTATAGTCCTTTCATTCATAATTATGAATATGATATATACAAAAGTACACCTGCCTATAGTGTACGACTAGGAGTAGCGTTACGAGAAAAACAAAAAGAAACTTTTAAACTTGTTCGTAACCCTTATAGGAGAGCAGTCAGTTCTTTCGTGTCCTTAATTGGACCTCCTTATATGGAAAATCCCGAATGGAAACCCATCCGAAAGTTTTTATATCAAGATGAAAATTCCACCAAAGGGATCTCATTTAAACAATTTTTATACTATCTATTTATAAAAGGGGCTCACGCAAGTGATATTAACCCACATTTCACACAACAATATATAGCTGGTGAAGAAGAATATGTGACCAATTATATATACTTAGAAAACTTCGATCACGAAATGAAAGAATTAGAAAAGCGTTTCGAATTAAAAACCGCACCAATAAATGAGCTCTCAACATCATGGCATCATCAAACTCCCGCCATGATTTATAAAGGGAATTTTAGCGAAGGCGATATTACTGATCCTTTATTTCCACGTCATCCAACTTTTGAAAGCTTTTATGATACTGAATGTATACAACTTGTCCAAACAATATTTCAAAATGATTTCGACACATATAAATACAGCAAAGAATATCCATACTAACTTTAGTCTATTATCTTTGCTAAATAAAAAAGATACCTCATATATAAGGTATCTTTTTAACATTTCAATTATATAAATCATACTGTTTAACAGTCTCTATTCTCCACCTTGTTACCTTTTAATAGATTACATAACTTTTGCTTATCCGCCCATCCTACTCCAATTAAGACTAAACTCGCTCCCATTATTACTCTCCATGTCAGAGATTCATTTAATAGAATAATTGAAGTAATAATACTTATTAATGGTAATGCATTTAAATATAATCCGCTTACTGATGCTGAAACTCTCTCTAGCGCTTTATTCCAAAACCAATACGCTAAAATTGTTGCTCCAATAACAAGGTATATTACACTAAGTACCGTTTTCCAAGTTTCAACCTTTGGGAGACCGTAATAAAAAATTTCTACCAGTGCAAACGGTAAGAGAATAACAGCTCCAATAATTAAAGTTAATGTTGTAAAAACCTCGTTTGATAAATACTGTTCTTGTTTTGGTCGTTTTAGCAAAACTGTGTAGAAAGCAAATAGAAAAGTACTTAATAATATTAGTATATCTCCTATTAAGGACACTTCTTGATTAGCACTTTTAGATGGAATCGTAATAAAGAGTACTCCTATAGCACCCAATATAATTCCTATCCAATAATTCAATCGAATTTCCTCTTTTAAAAAGAGTGCTGAAAAAAGAATTGTAACCAATGGTAACGCAGCATCTATAATACTCACATGTAATCCACTTGTTAAAGAAATGCCGTAGGATGTAAACATAAAATAACCAGCTACACCGGTAAAAGCTAACAAACTCATTCTTTTCCATGGAACTTTTTTATGTACAACTGATTTTTGTAGTTCCTTAAATGAGAATATCATACAAATTCCACCTGCAAAGAAAAGACGAATAAATAACAAAGTAAACGGCTGAATAGATTCTAACGCCCATTTTGTTGGCGCAATGGCTGTACCCCATAATATAACAGCCACTAATAACATGCATATTTCTTTCATAATTCCCCACACCCATCAAAAATATATGTTAACTACCTTAATTATAGATTTTTTCTAATGTAAAATCCTTTAAAAGCACAAAAGGTTATGTAAAATCACAAACATTCTTTTTACATCTGGACTATATTCTTGAAAAGGTAATTCTTACCTTTAAATTTAAAATAATAAAAATAAACACAAAAAAACCTAAGTCAAAATAACTTAGGTTCTTGCTTGGCGACGTCCTACTCTCACAGGGACAAGGTCCCAACTACCATCGGCGCTAGAGAGCTTA
>NZ_JAKUFX010000244.1:0-2371 GCF_022663635.1 Bacillus cereus group sp. BfR-BA-01356
ACCATCGTTTTCAGAAAAAATTAAAGAACCTGAGTCCATACGAATATCGAACTCAGGCTTCTTAACTATGCGTTTTAATTACTGTCTACTTGACAGGGGTCAGTACATATAATCGGTAGGCCTCTCTTCGTTTTTATTGCTAAATCCTTTTTCGCTTCTGCAACATTCATCTCACCATCTCCCCTAAAAATATTAGTGCTATATAGTCGTCTTAACTTCGCCCATCCAATAACGCCAAGCTGCTAAGTAACCTTCTAAATCTTTCGGGTGGTGCCGTAAACATGTATCTATACGCAAATATAAGCCTATGACTATTTCTTCATATAAATCACGGGCTTTCTTATGAAATACACATTGTTTCATCGCATAATGAATTGTTTCTTTTGTTAAATCTTCTGGAGTCGAACAAAACGCGTAAATTAAATCGTATATAGGATCTCCTAACACTGGTAAAGGATCAATTACACCGTGCAGTTTATTCTCTTGAAATATAAAATTATGAAATCCGAAATCACCATGCAATAAAAATGGCTGATTTATTCCAGCGTCCCTATTCGCTAACTTAAGAACCGTTCTATACTCTTCTTCACTTATGTAACGCCTTACATTTTCATGAGCTTCTATCACATTTGTTGTTAAAAATTCACTCCAAGATTGAACGAGATTTTCTTTCCATCCCCAGCCATCAACCTCTGTAGCTACTTCATACTCATTGATAACTTCTTTTACAAGTTTACAAAGAACACTCCGTTTATAGCCTAGTTTGCAAGAAGTTGTGCCCTCAAGGAATGAGTAAACAATATAGCGATTTAAAGGTTCCTTATATAAAAGCTTTGGAAATAATTCGTCCTTTTTATAAAACTGAAGAAAATAAGCTTCTTCACGTATGACATCCGATTCATTCAACTTTACAACGTATTGTTCATCTAACAAATATATAGTACTTGCCGTTCCCCCGTTTAATGCTTTTACGCTATTTGGATAATGTGAAATAACTTTTTCCTTAACTAGTTGTGCAGTGATTATTGAAATGTCCATTCTCTCACCCTTTAATTCGGAAGATTCCCTTAATTCAAAAGACAACTTTACTATTATTTGACAAACGCAAGGGAAATCCTCCCAACCATCCTAATATAACAAACAAAAATTTTATTTTATTACAATGGCTTTCTTCCATATCTCATTTATGATAACGTGATTTTATCACTCTAAATGCTCTTCATATACTCTAATAATTTCTATTGCAGGGTCTATGTCTTGTAATTTATGAGCCAAACTTTCTACACCAAACACTTCTGTAAACGTATGACTGCCTACAATTAAATTAATCCCTTTAAATTTCGCATGTTGCACTGTATATAATGTTTTTTCACCTGTTATGTACGTGTCACACCCTTTTTCTAATGCACGTTCAATCAAATTTGTATTGTTTCCTGCACCGGTTAAAATCGCAATCCGTTTTACTGGTTTATCGTGATTTCTCCAGCTCTTCACTTTCTCTTCCATTTTTTCTTCAAGTTTTCCAACTAAGTTTGAAAAAGGAATCGCTTCTTTATATTCTCCTATTCCCGGTAGTTCTTCTTCCTCATACGTGGAATATTCCAGTATTTTATCTATCCCAATTCCGTTAAATAACGATGTACACGTGCCAAACTTTACAAAATCTAACGGCAAGTGAATCCAAAAATGATTCATTTCATATTGCTTCAATTTCTCAATACAAGCCCCTTCCATACCAAATAAAAAACTCCATGGTGCATGATGTGTAACTATCATATCGACTCCATTTTTATACGCTTCTTCAATCGTCTCTAATGTCAAATTTGTTGTGTAACCGATTTTGTGAAATTCATCTTTACTTATATGAGTAAAACCATATTCATCATCGCCGTATTTATGAAGGTCCTCTCCAAATAGTGATGTTATATGTTCGTTAAACTTCTTTATATTCATTTTATTTCTCCTTTCATTTACTTTTATATTTCAAAAATAAGGAAATACTAAATAAAAACGTTACATACATATAGGAGGACACCATGAAACCTGAATTTTTAAAAGCTGTACATGATGCCATTGGAAATATTGAACACATTCATATAGAAGAAAGCGGTGCTGACAGCTTACTTATTCATCATGATGATGCACAGCAATTACAACAAGTTGCTGTGGCGTTAGAAAATAATAATTTTCGCTCCGCTTTAAGAACAACTGGAAATGCTTCGTACATTGAAGTATTGAACAGATAATAAAAGTCCGGATGTATGTACTGACCCCTGTCAAGTAGACAGTAATTAAAACGCATAGTTAAGAAGCCTGAGTTCGATATTCGTATGGACTCAGGTTCTTTAATTTTTTCTGAAAACGATGGTGG
>NZ_JAKUFX010000245.1:0-2182 GCF_022663635.1 Bacillus cereus group sp. BfR-BA-01356
TATAAATGCTAACTTAAATATGTACATTAACGCTTGAATAAATATGTACATTTTCAATTGGATTCTCCATACTGACTCTGAGGTGGTTAGTATGTATATTAAGCTAGATATTCAAACAGAATTTGAGGTTAAAAGTCTTTCAGACTTACCAAATTTTAAAAAACTAATGGGGAACTTAAAAATGAAGATAAATAAAAGTCAATTAGCCAGAGAATTGAATGTGGATCGGCGTACCATAGATAAGTATTTGAATGGTTTTACACCAAAAGGGACAAAAAATAAAACATCGAAAATCGATACATATTATGAAGTGATTGCAGCTCTTTTATCTAGTGATTCTAAACAAATCTTCTACTACAAACGAGTGTTATGGCAGTATCTAACAGACAATCACGGTTTAAAATGTTCACAGTCTGCATTTCGTGCTTATATTAATAGAAAGCCTGAATTTAGAACATATTTTGATGAGGGGAAGCGTATTTTATCAGGTCATTCAGTGGGTGTCCGTTATGAGACACCTCCAGGAGAACAAGCTCAATTAGATTGGAAAGAAAGCATACGATTTGAAACCAAAAGTGGCGAAATCGTATATGTGAATGTAGCTGTACTTTTATTGTCCTACTCGAGATTTAAAGTTTTTCATTTGAATATTTCAAAATCACAAAGTGTTTTAATGTCATTTATGACAGAGGCATTTGAAATGTTTGGTGGTGTACCGAAGGTAATTGTCACGGATAATATGAAGACGGTAATGGATGAAGCTCGAACAGAACACTTTACAGGAACGATTAACAATAAGTTTGCCCAATTCGCTCAAGATTTTGGATTTAAGGTACAACCTTGTATCGCAGGGCGACCAAATACCAAAGGGAAAGTAGAAGCGCCAATGAAACTTCTAGACGAAATTCATGCTTATCAAGGAAGATTCACTTTTGAAGAATTACATGAATTTGTGCAAAAATTATGTGCAAGAATTAATCAAACATTTCATCAAGGGACTGGTAAGATTCCAGTGTTTGCCCTAAAACAGGAAAAGAATCTCCTACAACCACTCCCGAAGAGCGCGATAAGAGATTCCTATATGATTAAGCATAAACTTGTAAAAGTTAATACATCAGGCATGATATCTTACAAATCGAATCAATACTCAGTTCCAGCTGAATATCAAGGTAAAACCGTCGGTTTACAAGTATATGATAATCAAATATATGTTTATCATAACATGAAGTTAATTGTACAACATAAAATCAGCCAATCTAAGCTCAATTATAAAGAAGAACATTATAAAAAAGCATTGGCTAAGTCACTACCTAAATATCCGAACATTGACAATTTGGCGAAACAAAATTTATCAGTAATTGGTGAGGTATATAGAAATGAAGAATAGCTATCAACAATTAACAACAAACCTAGAGTATTTAAAATTAAAACAAATGGCACAACATTTAGGTGACGTAGTCGATTTTAGCATTAATAATGAATTATCCTTCGTAGAGACACTTGTTAAACTGACAAACTATGAGATTGATGTACGAGAACAAAATATGATTCATTCTATGGTGAAAATGGGCGCATTTCCTCATAGAAAGGAGGTTGATGAGTTTGATTTCGAATTCCAGCCGAGTATTAATAAACAACAAATCTTAGATTTTATTTCTCTACGTTTCTTAGAGCAACAAGAAAACATAGTATTTTTAGGACCTAGTGGTGTTGGTAAGACCCATTTGGCCACGTCTATTGGTATAGCAGCAGCTAAAAAGCGAACAAGTACTTATTTTATTAAATGTCATGATTTACTTCAAAATTTAAAACGTGCCAAGATTGAGAATCGCCTAGAATCTCGTTTAAAGCACTATACAAAATACAAATTACTTATTATTGATGAAATTGGGTACTTGCCTATTGATCCGGAGGATGCAAAATTATTCTTTCAATTAATCGATATGCGTTATGAAAAGCGTAGTACCATCCTAACGACCAATATCAACTTCAAGTCTTGGGACGAAGTATTCCAGGACCCTAAACTCGCCAATGCCATACTAGATCGTGTCTTACATCATGCCACGGTGGTCAGTATTGTAGGACAATCCTATCGAATTAAAGATCATTTTAGCAAAGAAAATGATTGATTTTGTACATGCTTAAACAAGCGAAAATGTACATGTTTATCTTGACATTTACA
>NZ_JAKUFX010000246.1:0-2135 GCF_022663635.1 Bacillus cereus group sp. BfR-BA-01356
ATTATCTAGAAATATCTTGAGACGTCCAAGTATTTTCTTTATTACTGGACTCTTATTAGAGAGTAAAACTAAGCCTGAGATAGGGCTTAAATATTAATATACGAGGGGTATTTATGATGAATACATTACAACAGGGATGGGTCTGCAAGCTAAAGCGGGTGTTCAAGACTTAGACTATTGGTTTTTTATCATTTTAGATAATTCTAGAATCGGAAAACGACCTCAGGATATTAAATTGTACAAAGAAGAGTGGATAGACGGTGATGTGAAAAAAATCCCACTTTCCAAAGAAGAATTGCGAGAACAATTAGGAGAAGGCGGTAAAATTTATACGACTAACGCAGAGTACATGAAGGCCGTTAATGATCATCTGTTTCAATTTAGGGAGATTCAAGTTTTTGAACATCTGATTAAATTATTAATTGCTTTACGTTCCAATAAATTAGGTGGGGGCCAAAAGCCAAAAATGGTGTATGAAATCTTAACCAATTCCCTGTCATCATTATCATCAAAGGAACTAAGTCCACTTAGTAACACAATTGAATCAATTGATACAATTGAAAGGGAATTAACAGAATTACAGTTTGCCTACGACTACATAGAAGTTATCACAAGTGTATATGAAGCCTATCATGAAGTGTATTTAGCAGAAGTGGCAAATGGATATTTAAAGGCTGAAAATCGCTTACAGAACCTTTATGAACGTCAGAGGTATAATTCGAACCAGTTAAGTACTACCCAAAGTAATGTAGTAAAACTGACTGAAGAAATATCCCATTTGGAGGCAAAAGAAAAGACCTTGAATGAGCGGATTGAAGCGCTGCGTAGTAAGGAAGCAAAGGACCTCTCTATACAAAAAGGAAGGCTCGAAAATCAAAAGATAGATATTACTCGTTTAATGAAACCGAAACAAGAGCAGAGAAAAACCAAGGAAACAAAAATTAAAGAAATGAATCAGCTATTTGAAGCTACAAGTACAAATAGTTTAAAGTGGATAAATCGCATGAAAGGTGAATTGTCAGAAATGGAGCACTGTGCTTTAGAATCGTCTTTTAAGCAGCATAGCCGACATGCAGGACACTTTATTACTCGATATGAGCATTTTGATTATGATTTTTCTTTATGGAATCAAGACATTCAATCTTATCAAACATTCATTCACGACATACAAAAACAGATATTCGAGTTCGAAAAATTAGGACATAAGAAAACAGTTCTTACGGAAGAAAAAAATGAAGCTACGGTTCTCCTTAACCAGAAACAAGAAAAGCTTCGTATGATGAGAAAGAAAATTGATGAACTGAAGAAAACCTTCAGTAATGAAATGGATGAATGGTTAGAAGATAATGAATTCTTAGTTATAAATGAAGAAGAGAAAGAGCAATTGTTAAAAAAATTGTACCATTTTCCTTATTCAGTCACAGAACGAGAACTAACTGACATGATTGAGCAGCAGTATACTGATGTAAAAAGGAAAATCAATGATGAAATTCATCAAGTAGATAGATTAGAGGGTGAAATCGGACAAAAGCAGTCTAGTGTAGAGGAAGAACTCAATGAATGGATTGTCGGTAAGATGCCTAAACCTTTTCTTTCAAAAGAGAAAGAATCAGTATTAGAAGCAATAAAAGAATGGAATATTCCGCATATCTTATTCTATGATGCGGTTGAGTTTCAAGATGGTCTTTCAGAAAAGGAAATGGCTTCCATTGAGTGTGCATTAGAAGATACTGGACTTCTAACTACGGTAATCGCAGATCCAAAATGGGATATACAGCTAAGCGAGCATACAACGGTTCCAAACAAGCATGGAACTCCATATATGTTTAACTTAACCCAATATCTAAAACCAAGTAAGAAATCAGGAAAGCTGGCTGTATGGGTTGAAGAGCTGTTAAGCCACGTCGGTATTTCGAAAGATGAAGAGTGTTTTATTTTATCCAATGGTAACTTCAAAAATGGAATTATTAAAGGGCAAGCATCGCTTAAAGAGTCACCTCAGTACCTTGGTGAAAGGGTGCAAATTCACATGCCCATCAACTTAAAAATCTTCACTACCCCCAAGTGTAAAAAAACGTTATTCTTTCTAAAAAAGCTAGACTAGAAAGGATGACGTTTTCTTATGAATCTCTCGA
>NZ_JAKUFX010000247.1:0-2082 GCF_022663635.1 Bacillus cereus group sp. BfR-BA-01356
GCCCCTGTTATTCCTGTCGCTCCCGTTGCCCCTGTTATTCCTGTCGCTCCCGTTGGGCCTGTTGCTCCTGTTATTCCTGTCGCTCCCGTTGCCCCTGTTATTCCTGTCGCTCCCGTTGCCCCTGTGTCGCCTGTTACTCCTGTCGCCCCCGTTGGGCCTGTTGCTCCTGTTGCCCCCGTCGGACCGGTTGGACCAACCTTAGGAACTGTCCCATCGCAACTAAAACAGCATGAATCAACATGTACACCATTTTGATTATTACACCCACAATATCCATTTACGTTATTGCTCCATGAAGACATGTTGATCACTTCCTTTACATTCGATCTTTTTAGCGCAATCACCGACTTAAAAAACACCTATCTAAATAACAAAGAAATACTTTGCCTAGTCGGGGATAAAACACAGATTTCCTCCATACATTCTAGTAATTATTACATGCGATTCACTCTCCTTTTGCTTGTACTTTCGCCTTATCTCCACAGACTATTAACAATACACATTACACTATCGTACACAGCCACTTTCCCATTTAAACTTTCCACATTCGCCAATATTTTTAGTAAAGAGGCTTATTCTTCATAAATAGCGACTATAATATATAAAAATCCGTATAATTCGTTATTTTTCGTCAAAATTTTAAAAATATATTGACACTTAAAATACCCTCATAGTATGATTTGGGTGTTGTAATTGATAACCATTTTCACTTATGGTACTAGTTACAAAAAACACTTAATTTGGGGGCAGAAGATGAAGAAAATTCTCAGTATTTTCATAGTAGTTCTTCTATTCGCTGTTGGATGCGGACAGCAAAAAGAGGAGAAAAAAGAAACAAAAGCGGACAATAAAAATCAAGCTATAACAATTAAACACGCTGAAGGGGAAACGAAGTTAGATAAACCAGCAAAAAAAGTAGTTGTACTTGAGTGGGTATATTCTGAAGACTTATTAGCACTTGGTGTTCAGCCAGTAGGGATGGCAGACATTAAGAATTATAATAAATGGGTAAATACAAAAACAAAACCGAGTAAAGATGTTGTAGATGTAGGGACACGTCAACAACCAAACTTAGAAGAAATTAGCCGTTTAAAGCCAGACTTAATTATCACAGCTTCATTCCGTGGTAAAGCAATTAAAAATGAATTAGAGCAAATTGCACCAACAGTTATGTTTGATCCATCAACAAGTAATAACGATCACTTTGCTGAAATGACAGAAACATTTAAACAAATTGCAAAAGCAGTTGGAAAAGAAGAAGAAGGTAAAAAAGTATTAGCTGATATGGATAAAGCATTCGCTGATGCAAAAGCAAAAATTGAGAAAGCAGACTTAAAAGATAAAAACATCGCAATGGCACAAGCATTTACTGCTAAAAACGTACCAACATTCCGTATCTTAACTGACAATTCTTTAGCTTTACAAGTTACAAAAAAATTAGGTTTAACAAATACTTTTGAAGCAGGAAAATCTGAGCCAGATGGTTTCAAACAAACAACTGTAGAATCATTACAAAGTGTACAAGATTCAAACTTCATTTACATTGTAGCGGATGAAGATAACATTTTTGACACGCAACTAAAAGGCAACCCTGCTTGGGAAGAATTAAAGTTCAAAAAAGAAAACAAAATGTATAAATTAAAAGGCGACACTTGGATTTTCGGTGGTCCTGAATCTGCAACATCTTTAGCAACACAAGTAGCAGATGTAATGACAGCGAAGAAGTGATTACACGATGAATAGCCTAAAACATACACTTCGAGCAAGTCTTGTATTCGGAGGAGGAGCAGCTCTCTTGCTCCTCCTTTTCTTTATTCATATCGGACAAGGTCAAGCAAACATTTCCTATAGTATGATTATTGATGCTCTTATCTCACCGAACCAATCGCTAGAACATCAAACTTTAATCATGCTTCGATTACCTAGAGCTGTAATTGCCATTTTAGCTGGAGGCGCTCTTGCTGCATCAGGGGCATGCCCATCAACTTAAAAATCTTCACTACCCCCAAGTGTAAAAAAACGTTATTCTTTCTAAAAAAGCTAGACTAGAAAGGATGACGTTTTCTTATGAATCTCTCGATT
>NZ_JAKUFX010000248.1:0-1880 GCF_022663635.1 Bacillus cereus group sp. BfR-BA-01356
TGCTATATAGCCCAGAAAAGCCTAATTTAGATGAGTTTAAACTATATATCACTAAGATTTTTTATCAAGAATTTGAATTGAAATACTTATTATTAAGTTTAAAAAAACAATGTATTTTTGTGAATGTCTGTGATTATCTTTTAGAGCAATTAAAAATGAATAATAACGTTTGATTATACAGATATATAAAGTTAGCATAAATAATTATTAAACGGATATTTGGTACCGCTACATCGCTATAAAATTAAGGTTTTGGACTATCCATAAAGTAAAAAAGGCGTTATCCTTTCTGTAGAATTATAGGAAAGGATGGCGTTTTTTATGTCTGTTTCTGTGTCTGATGAATTACAACTATTTGCTCAAGAGATTCAAAGTTTTTTATCTCCAAATACCTTACGGGATCTTGCTAGAGATGTTGGTTTTGTACAACGAACTAGTAAATACCAAGCAAAAGATTTAGTCGCTTTATGTATATGGATGAGTCAAAATATCGCTACAACCTCTTTAGCTCAGTTATCTAGCTGTTTAGAATCATCCACAGAAGTACTCATCAGTCCAGAAGGACTGAATCAACGGTTTAATACATCAGCAGTTCAGTTTTTACAACATATATTGACTAACCTTCTAAATAAAAAATTAACTTCATCTATGCCACTTTCTTCTCCATACACCTCTGTTTTCAAGCGTATTCGCATTTTAGATTCCACTGCATTTCAGCTTCCAGATATATTTTCAACCATTTATCCTGGGGCTGGAGGATGTAGCCATACTGCTGGGATGAAAATTCAACTTGAATATGACCTATTAAGCGGACAATTCCTACATATCCATACAGGTCCAGGGAAACAACATGATCGAACCTATGGTTCTCTGTGTGTTCCAACTGTAACACCAAATGATTTATGTATCCGTGATTTAGGGTATTTTCATTTGAAAGATCTTCAACATATACAAGATAAAAAGGCTTACTATATCTCTCGTATTAAATCCAATACACGTATTTATCAAAAAAATCTCACACCTGATTATTTTCAAGATGGAAGAATCAAGAAAGGTACAGAGTATATACAGATAGATATGGAGGTATTAATGAACTCTCTCCAACCAGGACAAACCTATGAAATATCCGATGCTTATGTAGGAATGACTGATAAAGTACCAACTCGTGTGATTGTTCATCGACTTACAGATGAACAACAACAAAAACGATTGCAAGATCAAGCTGTAAGAGAGAAAAAGAAAGGAATAAAGTATTCCCCTCGTAGTAAACGTCTCAGTGGTATCAATGTATATAT
This sequence comes from Bacillus cereus group sp. BfR-BA-01356, assembly GCF_022663635.1. NCBI lineage: Bacteria > Bacillati > Bacillota > Bacilli > Caryophanales > Bacillaceae > Bacillus > Bacillus cereus group sp. BfR-BA-01356. The sequence goes on from NZ_JAKUFX010000248.1 coordinate 1,296, forward strand.
GACAAACACCTCTACAGATACTGTCCCGATGGGACAAGTACATGATTGGTACTCTTTACGTTGGCAAATCGAGATTTTATTTAAAACATGGAAATCATTCTTTCATATTCACCATTGTAAAAAAATAAAACGAGAAAGATTAGAATGCCATTTGTATGGGCAACTGATCGCCATTCTCCTCTGTTCTTCTACTATGTTTCAAATGCGTCAACTACTTCTTATGAAAAAGAAACGAGAGCTGAGTGAATATAAGGCCATATATATGATTAGAGATTATTTTTTTCTTATTTATCAAGCCATACAGAAAGACACCCAAGAATTATCAAAGATTCTCATTCGCCTGTTCAACCTCCTACAGCAAAATGGGCGAAAATCTCACAGATATGAGAAGAAAACAGTCTTTGATATATTAGGTGTCGTTTACAATTCTACCATTTCTGAAGATCAAGCGGCCTAATTCAAAAAATGAAACCCGATAGGGTTTATTTCGCATGCAAACCTTTAAATTTTCTAAGCCTGGCTTTTAGAAAAAAGAAATAATCTCTACTATACTTGATATTGTATAATCTTAGCTTGATAGTGATG
>NZ_JAKUFX010000249.1:0-1868 GCF_022663635.1 Bacillus cereus group sp. BfR-BA-01356
TTTATGAAGACGTTTAGCCACTTCCTATCGAATCCAGTGGATTTATTTTCAAAATCCTCTAGCAATATTTTTTGAAAATGTCCCCTTGACTTTTCATAGTTGGTCTTTCAAAGTAATAAAAAAACACACTCTTCCCTAGGAAAGGGACGAATGTGTTTTCGTGGTTCCACCCTTGTTCCAATCTAGACGTACCTCCTCCTAGATTGCTCAAGTTCAGATAACGGCTGATACCGTCAATAATTACTAGATTACTCGTTCACTATTGAAGTTCAAAGGTGGTAAAATCATTTCTCGTGTTAGGAAGCTCACACCCTTGGCTTCCCTCTCTGTAAACCGTAAAAATGATTTCGTGTCCTTATCGTTACTTTTTTCGTTCATGTTTATTTGTTAACTCATTATACTCGCATAAAAAACAAAATCAATAATATTTTTAATTATTTTAAATTTTCAATCTATAATTCTATAAAAAAACACATTCTTCCCTAGGAAAGGGACGAATGTGTTTTCGTGGTTCCACCCTTGTTCCAATCTAGACGTACCTCCTCCTAGATTGCTCAAGTTCAGATAACGGCTGATACCGCCAATAATTACTAGATTACTCGTTCACTATTGAAGTTCAAAGGTGGTAAAACCATTTCTCGTGTTAGGAAGCTCACACCCTTGACTTCCCTCTCTGTAAACCGTAAAAATGATTTCGTGTCCTTATCATTACTTTTTCGTTCATGTCTATTTGTTAACTTATTATAGTTATCAACTTTTTAAAAAGCAAGCCTATTTTTACTAACTATTTTCAAAATAATTTTTTATTATATTTCACAATAACATTATGCAACTGCCACTCAATTTACCTATTTTGTCATTTCTCCAGTTTATAAATCAACGGTTCATATATAAAGTGAAACTTTAATCAGTGGGGATTTTGTTTATCCCCACCTAACTTCTTTGTTTTCGCTGAATTTTGAGGTAGGAATCTTACTGCCCGTTAATGCGGGATAAATTCCCCATTCTAAAACCCGTACATACCCACCTTACAAAACTATATCAATAAAATTTTCAATACAATCTTTTTGTATAACTTTCTTCTAAAGAACGTGCAACATCTTCTTCTGAAGTATTCACTTTCGCATGCTCCAGCAACATTTTTGCTGCTGAAGGTAACTCTTTTTTATTTAACCAAGATTCTGATTCCCACATCTTAGAACGAATAAACGCTTTTGCACAATGAATGTAACACTCTTCTATTTCAACAACAATTCCAAGTAACGGATTGCGTCCATTCGCCTGCATTTCTTTCAAAATTTCTTCGTCGTTTGTAATATATGCTCGGCCATTTATTCTGAGTGTCTCCCCAAGACCTGGAATAAAAAAGATTAGTCCTACACGTGGATTTGAAATAATATTCAAAATGGAGTCTATACGACGATTTCCTAGTCTTTCTGGAATGATAATTTTATTATTATTGAGTACGTATACAAATCCAGGTGCGTCTCCTCTCGGCGAGGCGTCACACTCCCCCAACTTATTTGCAGTAGATAATACTAGAAAAGGAGATTTAGAAAGGAAATCTACACAATGGTGGTCTAATGATGAAATAACTTTTTTCAATGCTCGCTCACTTGGTTGCCCCAATATTTTTCGTAACTCTTCCTCTGTTGAAATAATTGATTTTATTTCCATACGCTCTATCTCCACTTATAATCGCCCCTTTTTCTTTATTTTCCCAAAATTCAATACGAATATTGTATAATAAAATTTGCAGAAAGACCTGCGGTAGTATGTCAACTGAAAAATAATATCTTTTGAAGTTATCAAAGGACAAATTGCTTAAAAAAGACATCACGAAACTAGACCAGTATTTTATGTAAAAT
>NZ_JAKUFX010000250.1:0-1856 GCF_022663635.1 Bacillus cereus group sp. BfR-BA-01356
CAGTATTGTAGGACAATCCTATCGAATTAAAGATCATTTTAGCAAAGAAAATGATTGATTTTGTACATGCTTAAACAAGCGAAAATGTACATGTTTATCTTGACATTTACAATCATGTCGAACTTTATTATTCCACCAGTTTTAAGGCTTTCAATCTGTAAATTGGACATCCATTTTTTCAGCTTACTGTTTTCTGTTAATACAGACCAAACTTCCTCTACCGTATATGGAAATTCACGTTCAAATTTTACAATATATCCATCAGTTAGTTTCCCAATTTCAGCTATCATTTTGATTGCCTCCTTATATAGAATATATGTTCTTATTTCATTTTACACGAATATAAATATAAAATAAATATTTATGTCAACGAAGTGTCAATTTAAAGCGAATGACGCTGAGAAAAACTTAAATATTTTCTAAATCGAGTTATATAGTATTGAAAATTAAATATAGATTTACGTACAAATAAAAAAGCCGCATTTGCGACTTATGAAATCATAGGATTAACTCCTTTTTTTGTTGAATGATTAGCGCTTAATCGCATCGACAATTAGCGATGGAAAACCAAGTTTATCGCCTTTATTTCTAGAATCATACCTTTTCGAACGGAAAATAACACCGTCGTTTGCATCCCATTCGTTGTAATAAAACCGACCATTTTCATCACAATATTCAAGTAAAACTACCTCGAATCCAGCAGTTTCAAACATTTTCGTTAATATTTTATAATTATGAACGATTTTATGACTTGCTGCTGGATGATCTTTCGGACCGGGGCCCCCTATTTGAACTATATTTTGATATGCCTCATCCTGAAAGAATACATCAGGGACTCCGCACCGAATATGACCAGATGGTTTTAAAAATTCATAACAAATTTCAGCTGCTCTTACACCTTCTTCAAAAGTAAGGTGTTCCCATACATGCTCAGCTAAAATAGCTGAAATAGAGTTGTATTCAAATCTTTCTTCCCACGTAGCTTTATCTAGTAAGTTAAGTTCATCTTCTTGCGTTTGAATCCAACCTGGATTATTATTAAACACTCCAGCTCCGACAACTACTTTAATTTCGTCTTGTTTTATTACCACCATTTTCACCTCTTGAATATTTTAATTCATTAATATATTCTATGTTTACTATTATGCTTCCTCCTTCAACAAATTTAGTAACATGAGTCCAGTACAATACCGAACTCATGCCCTAAAAACTCTCTAACGCAACAATCTGTCTAACTCTATAAAATTAGTTCATAATATACGATTTTTCTTACAGAAATATAGCACACCAAACATTAGCATAATACCAATCACGTAAAAAATTGTTGTTCCCCTCCCACCAGTATTAGGAATTACCCAGTTATTCTTCGCATTTTTCACTGTTATTTTTTGTGTCTTTACTGCTTCTGTAATTTCTATTTCTATTGAATCTCTAAGTAACATGTATCCGTTCGGTGCTTTTATTTCTTTAATCGTATACTTTCCAATTGCTAATTGGTTGGAAATCACCTTTCCTTTTTCATCCGTTATTAATCTACTAACTTCTTTCCCTTCTTTATCTAACACTTGAAATACAGCGCCTTTTAGCTTTAATTCACTATCCATATCATCAACTTTTTCAATTTCAAATTGCCCAGTCGGATCTGGCAATTTCTTATTTCCTATTTTAATTTCTACTACTGTATCTTTTTCTATTTTTACAGCTATTTTATCTTTTAATAATTCATAACCTTTAGGCGCCTCTATTTCCACTACGGTATAGTTTCCTATTGGTAAGTCTTTTGATATCGCTTCTCCTTCTTCATTTGTTACTAGTTCTCCAACTATTTTTCCTTTTGAATCTTCAATTTTAAACTT
>NZ_JAKUFX010000251.1:0-1807 GCF_022663635.1 Bacillus cereus group sp. BfR-BA-01356
ATTTTACATAAAATACTGGTCTAGTTTCGTGATGTCTTTTTTAAGCAATTTGTCCTTTGATAACTTCAAAAGATATTATTTTTCAGTTGACATACTACCGCAGGTCTTTACGAGACTCCGTCATTTGTTTCCATACAGAACCTTTTGCTTCTTCTCCGCCTTCAATACGCTCTAATGCTAGACGTGCTTGCATGGCTACTTCAAACTCTGGATCATCTTGCGCTGCTTTTAATGCTGGAATCGCACTTTCATCTCCAAGTTCAAATAAGAACATCGCTGCACGCCAGCGTACTAATTTACTTGGATCTTTCAGAGATTTAATCATAACGAACATCGCTGCCGGATTACCTACATCTGATAAACAATCTCCTGCAGTACGGCGAACACTTACAGAGCGATCTAACAAAGCTTTATATAATAACGGTAATACTTCATCACCTTTTACCATACCTAAATAAGCTGTTGCTAAACGGCGTATTGAAACTTTTTCATCATCTAACGCCATCTTCAACACTGGAATATCTTCTTCAGTAGGATCCATTTGTTCTAATGCTGCAAAACGATTTTTCCAGTCAGAATCTTTCATCATCTCTTCTGTTACTTTATATGGCTCACGCTTTTGAATCGTTACTTCAACAGCACCTGCTTGATTTAATAATTCTTTAACCGTTTCATTTACACGTTCTTCTGAATAAGCAGCAACAATCTCTTCCACTACTTCTTTCCCAATTTCTTCAAAATTACCGTAACGTGTACTTTGTTCTACCCATTTACGCTCTTTTACAACGTTTGGTGCAGACATTTGCACTTTCATAATTGATTCTTTAAAACGATCTGGTAAGCCAACACGTTCTTCCGATGTTCCATCTGTTAACTTTACTTGCATTGGAATTGTAAAGAACATTTGAACAAACACTTTCACTTCTCCAAAATGAGACAGTTGTTGTTCTTCACTTTCTTCCAATACTTCTTCGCCGAAAACAGCACGAACTTGTTGTAATAAAACTTTCCAGTCATACTTCGCATTTCGCTCCACTGCTAAAAAGTCGGCTACATGATATACACCTTTAATGCCTTCAATTTTCAAAATTTCTTGCACTTGCATTGGTGCTTGTTCTTTATTTTCATTTGTATAATTATTACGTGCTCCTGATGGTAATACTTCATTCAAAATAACTTTCATTGTATTTGGACTTGGCGTCGGTTCAATTGCTTTAATCTTCACGTAAAAAACTCTCCTTTATTGCATGTTCTTAGCTGTATTGTAACATGTTATCACTCTATACTCCTACTCGGATGCTTAATTTTACTACTTTCTTCCCGCTACCATACTATTTCATTCTTTTTACATTTTAAATTAGGAACGGGATTTTAAAAGCTTTCGTTTCCGATGATTTTTATTTTTTATCCATTTCTTGAGGTACCACCAGTATAAAAAAAAAACGCTAAGCAAAAAAATATATTAAGCTATCCATATGGATAGCTTATTTACATAATTTTCGTTATCGGTAGCAACAAAAAGGAGGATTCCTTACTCTCAGAAGGAATCCCTTTTTTATTTTCTATCACTCGATTCATCTTTTTATACATTCCTATCCTGTGATGGGTTTTACGGTTCTCGTTTGTTACTGGATTAGCCAAAAAACGTTATAAAATTTTGTATACTCTTTACTTGTTTTTTCAAAAAAGCTGGCGGTATCCCATGCCCATCAACTTAAGAGTGAGCACAACCTGAGCTTTCGACTCATCGGATCAAAACATTCCTAAAATAAAAGCATACTCTTAAAAATAAGCATCTCAAATAAAC
>NZ_JAKUFX010000252.1:0-1769 GCF_022663635.1 Bacillus cereus group sp. BfR-BA-01356
TTACATAAAATACTGGTCTAGTTTCGTGATGTCTTTTTTAAGCAATTTGTCCTTTGATAACTTCAAAAGATATTATTTTTCAGTTGACATACTACCGCAGGTCTTTTATAATATTTAACTACCAACAGTTAACAACCATATTTTACCATAAAAAATGCGATATTAATATTTACTCTAAGTTTTTCTTACATGATTTTGCATAAATCCAAATTAGGAATAATATATAAATAAAAGAGGTGCCTTTGTGCCTTTACTATTATCACCCAGATTACTCAGTGGTATTACCAGCACTTGCTATTTCCCACCATTTGTTGTAAGATAGTAATTAAGGTCAATTTAACACTATATTTTCTTTGCATATTATCAAGTATCAATCAGGGACATTTTGTACTCCTTATGGGTTTTTGATAATATGTGAACTTTTATTTTCATTCAAATAAGGCCGATCATATTGTAATTTTTCTACTTTTAGGAGGCATTACCATGACATTAACAGGTAAAGTAAAATGGTTTAACAGCGAAAAAGGTTTCGGTTTCATCGAAGTTGCAGACGGTAACGACGTATTCGTTCACTTCTCAGCTATCACTGGCGACGGCTTCAAGTCTCTTGACGAAGGTCAAGAAGTTAGCTTCGAAGTTGAAGAAGGTAACCGCGGACCTCAAGCTAAAAACGTTGTAAAGCTATAATTCAAACAATAAAAAGGTTGTTACCAGCAAGGTTAACAACCTTTTTAATATATAACTAAAATTTTTTACATAAAAGGAGTGGTTACATGTATCGCAATCGAAAGAACGATGTAGCAGAAGTACCACCAGAACAAACCCCTGTTTGGGAATGTGAATCAGAGGATTGTTTAGGATGGATGAGAAAGAACTTTTCATTTGAAGAAGAGCCTAAATGCCCTTTATGTAAAAGTAGCATGAAAAGCGGAGAACGTTTATTGCCTAAATTAGGTTAATTTATAATAAAAAAAAACCTCTTTTAATTAAGAGGTTTTTTTTATTATAAATTTATGTCTTCAATATCAGTTCGCACTATAGAATACAATAATGCATCGTGTTGCTTATTTCCTTGATGAATATATCCGCGCAATAGACCTTCCTTTTGAAAGCCGATTTTAGATAACATTCTACAAGAAGTAACATTTTCAGGATATGTAATAGCTCCAATTCTAAACAAACCCAAATCTTTAAACCCATAATCAATAATTTCTCGAGCCGCTTCTGACGCATAACCATTTCCCCAATAACGAGGATGCAGGTCATATCCAATCTCAGATCGTTTACTCCATAATTGTAAATTGTTTAGTCCAATTGTTCCTATTAAAACGTTCGTTTCTTTTAACACAATTCCCCATCGTATTGCCTTTTTCTCAAAGTAATTTTTCGAAAAAGATTCGATCATACGTGAAGCTTGTCCAAACTCCGTAAAAGAATTCATACCGTAATAACACGTTACTTCATCCAATGAAAAGATTTCATATATTTTTTGACAATAAGATTGTTCTATTTCAACTAAACGTAAGCGTTCTGTTTCTAATATAGGAAATGCCATAGGATCACTCCTTTCTCTCTACTCATTCATTATATCAGAAAAAATATTTATAATTACTAAAGTCCTTATTGTTCCATAAATCAAACATTTCTAATGACGCATTCCCTCGTATATTAATATTTAAGCCCTATCTCAGGCTTAGTTTTACTCTCTAATAAGAGTCCAGTAATAAAGAAAATACTTGGACGTCTCAAGATATTTCTAGATAATGGTC
>NZ_JAKUFX010000253.1:0-1768 GCF_022663635.1 Bacillus cereus group sp. BfR-BA-01356
AAATACTGGTCTAGTTTCGTGATGTCTTTTTTAAGCAATTTGTCCTTTGATAACTTCAAAAGATATTATTCTTCAGTTGACATACTACCGCAGGTCTTTTATCAAAAAATTTTATTTTAAACATAAAAGATATTCTAATAAATAATTAATGTAGGTAAAAAGAAAAAAATCCCAAAATACAAAAAACCAAATTTTAGGATATATATTATTAATATTGAATTCATATACAATTTAAAAAGCTACACTGAGCAAAAAACAAAAAAGCTGCCCCATATGGACAGCTCATTTACATAATTATCGTTATCAGGACTACACAAACAAATCACTTCAATATCATCTTAATTGTAGTTTGTTCGGCTCTTCTTCAGGGATATCTCTATGTTTGTAATGAATCGTTTTTACATCATTTCCTTTTATGCGAAAAGTAATTGTGTCCTCTCCATAAGGCGGATTGTGTGCACCCTCAAAAGTTTAAATTTTAAAATCCCTCATTAACTAGCTCTTTTATCGAGTTTAATTTTGAAGAAAGCTCGATAAACCATTCTTCATCCCCCGTTAATAATGCAAGATCTATAAGATAAAGGATTTGTTCCTTATTTATTACCTTTGATTCAGGGAGTTTGTTAACGTGTTTACTAAAGAGTAAAATCGCTTCGTTTATTGTGTACTGGCCGTCACGTTTCACAATACTAACTGTAACTATATCCTCTACATCATCAAGTGATACAATATAACCAACTATTAATTCACCTTCATTTGATATTCCACGAACCCAATCTCCTACTTTTAAAACATGATTATTATTTGACATCATACCGTTTCACCTTCCTATAAATATTTTTTGTGACGATAAAAAAGATATAAAAACAAATTATACTGTAATATTTTTCATTACATTTAAGTGTTAAGAACTCACGGCTATATAATAATTAAGCCGCTTAACGCTCTTGATTGATAAGGTCAACAACTTCTTTCATTGTATAATTCTTTAAGTATTCACCTAGATGCTCTTCAGCACCTAAGAAAATAGCGAAAAGAACTTTTCGCATGTTCGAACCTACAACACACTGATTGTTTGATTCTGGACACTTCGGCTGCAAAGCACCTTCAGAGGTTATCTGATAAATATGCCAAAGATTAATTTCATCTAAATCGCGAGCGAAAATAAAACCTCCACCAGTTCCCTCTTTCGATTGTATAAACTTATGTTTTTTTAACAAACTTAGTACTTTGCGAATGCGTACTGGGTGAACACCTGCACTTTCTGAAATAGCATTACTTGTTGACATCCGGTCTGGCTGTAAAGCTAAATAAGTTAAACTGTGTATGGCCAAGGTAAAGTCGCTGTTCATTGTTTTCCTCCTACAATCAAAAATATTGTTTCTCCTATATTAACATACTGTAGCCATAAACATTACAGATAGGTTAGTTGAACGTTAAAATATATAAGAACCACTCTTAGCATAAAGAAATAGATTCCATAACTTCATTTAGCTTTTTAAGTTAAAAATACATTTAAACACTCCACTGTTTCTTCACTTGTTCTTCTGCCAACTGTTTAATTTTTTTCCATATCGTATCTTTATTCACAATAACATTTGTTTGATAATTTCTATCGTTATAATTAACTGTAACGCATACTTCAATCATCTTCTGCTTCCTCCTCGTATGATTAAGTTAGGTTTTTTAGGGACGGGATGTACCTATAAACCCAAGAGTATCTATTTTTATGAGATACTTAAATTTGTAGATAGAGTGTTGCCGACCA
>NZ_JAKUFX010000254.1:0-1731 GCF_022663635.1 Bacillus cereus group sp. BfR-BA-01356
GCGTTCATCCTGAGCCAGGATCAAACTCTCCAATAAAGTTAGTTTGTCTAGCATCTAAAATAAAAATTGACGTTTCACGTTGTTTGTTTCGTTCAGTTTTCAAAGAACTAAAAGCGGGTGAAGAGAATCGAACTCTCGACCAGAGCTTGGAAGGCTCTTGTTTTACCACTAAACTACACCCGCGTGGTCGGGAAGACAGGATTTGAACCTGCGACCCCCTGGTCCCAAACCAGGTGCTCTACCAAGCTGAGCCACTTCCCGTAATTGGCGCGCCCGAGAGGAGTCGAACCCCTAACCTCTTGATCCGTAGTCAAACGCTCTATCCAATTGAGCTACGGGCGCTTATTCATGATGTTTTTTCGTCGTTGTAATTTGGCGACTCAATTATCTTATCATACTACATTTTCAAATGCAAGTACTTTTTTAAGATTTTTTTGATGCGGCCGAGAGGACTTGAACCTCCACGGGGTTTCCCCCACTAGGCCCTCAACCTAGCGCGTCTGCCGTTCCGCCACGACCGCGCGAAAAAAACAAAAGTGAGCCATGAAGGACTCGAACCTTCGACCCTCTGATTAAAAGTCAGATGCTCTACCAACTGAGCTAATGGCTCGTAAATGGCTGGGCTAGCTGGATTCGAACCAGCGCATGACGGAGTCAAAGTCCGTTGCCTTACCGCTTGGCTATAGCCCATCGAAATAATTATCTTCTTTTCAAAGACAAATGTTATTGTAACATAATATCCAATAAAAAACAACTGCTATATAGCAGAAGTTAAAATGGCGGTCCCGACCGGGGTCGAACCGGCGATCTCCTGCGTGACAGGCAGGCATGTTAACCACTACACCACGGGACCATTTGGTTGCGGGGACAGGATTTGAACCTGCGACCTTCGGGTTATGAGCCCGACGAGCTACCGTGCTGCTCCACCCCGCGACAATACTATTCATATAAAATTATATGGTGGAGGATGACGGGATCGAACCGCCGACCCCCTGCTTGTAAGGCAGGTGCTCTCCCAGCTGAGCTAATCCTCCGAAGTGGTGACCCGTACGGGATTCGAACCCGTGTTACCGCCGTGAAAGGGCGGTGTCTTAACCACTTGACCAACGGGCCAATATGTATGGCAGAGAAGAAGGGATTCGAACCCTCGCACCGCGTTAGCGATCTACTCCCTTAGCAGGGGAGCCCCTTGAGCCACTTGGGTACTTCTCTGTATGGCTCCGCAGGTAGGACTCGAACCTACGACCGATCGGTTAACAGCCGATAGCTCTACCACTGAGCTACTGCGGAATAATGAAGACAATTTGTATCTTATAAAAATTCTCTCTGTAAGTCAAGAAGTTTTTAACAACATCTTGTTCAAACGTGACATGTTTATAATATACTGGATTGCGTTTTTACTGTCAAGATGTTTTCGATATCGGTTTGAGTTTCCCTTTACACTTTCCACAGACATATCTTTTTGTATTTATTTGACGCCTTCTTACATATTGAAGTGAACACTCCATACATTCATACTTATAAATCTTTTTTTCCTTCTCTTCATTAATCATTCGTTTACAAAAACGTGGTGCATCAACTTTCTTTAACAACTCACGAAAATCCCTGTCCCTGTGCTTATACCCCATCACTATCAAGCTAAGATTATACAATATCAAGTATAGTAGAGATTATTTCTTTTTTCTAAAAGCCAGGCTTAGAAAATTTAAAGGTTTGCATGCGAAATAAACC
>NZ_JAKUFX010000255.1:0-1730 GCF_022663635.1 Bacillus cereus group sp. BfR-BA-01356
AGAATGAATTGGAAACAAGAATTTAGTCGCTGGCTTTCTTACGCACAATTAGATGCAGAATTAAAAGAACAGCTAGAAAATATGAAGCAAGATGAGAAGAAAATCGAGGATAGCTTTTATAAAAATCTAGAGTTTGGCACAGGTGGTATGCGTGGTGAACTTGGTGCTGGTACGAACCGTTTAAACGTATATACAGTTCGTAAAGCAACAAAAGGATTAGCAAGCTTTATTGAAAAATTAGGTGAGGAAGCGAAAAAACGCGGTGTTGTTGTAGCCTATGATTCTCGTCATAAATCACCTGAGTTCGCAATGGAAGTTGCTGCTACACTTGGGGCACGCGGTATCACAACATATGTGTTTGAAAGCTTACGTCCAACGCCAGTACTTTCTTTCGCAGTTCGTCATTTACATACAGTAAGTGGAATCGTTCTTACGGCAAGCCATAATCCACCTGAATATAACGGATACAAAGTATACGGTGAAGATGGTGGACAGTTACCTCCAAAAGAAGCAGATGAGTTAATTAGCTACGTAAATGCAGTAGAAGATGAATTAACAGTTGAAGTCGCTGATGTAGAGCAATTAAAAGCTGACGGTTTATTACATATTATTGGACAAGAAGTAGATGATGCATATGCTGCAGAATTGAACAATGTCATCATTAATAAAGAAATGGTGCAAAAGGTTGGTAAAGACTTAAAAATCGTCTTTACACCATTACACGGAACATCAAATATTTCTGTACGCCGTGGTTTAAAAGAAGTTGGATTTACAGATGTGACAGTTGTAAAAGAGCAAGAGTTACCAGATCCAAACTTCTCTACAGTAAAATCACCGAACCCAGAAGAGCACGCAGCGTTTGAGTATGCCATTCGTGACGGTGAAAAGGTAGGCGCAGATGTATTAATCGCAACTGATCCTGACGCAGATCGTCTAGGTGTAGCAGTGCGTAATCATAATGGTGAGTTCCAAGTATTAACAGGAAACCAAACAGGTGCATTAATGCTTGATTACTTACTATCTCAAAAGAAAGAAAACGGAACGCTTCCGGAGAGCGGTGTCGTATTAAAAACAATCGTAACGTCTGAGATTGGTCGTACAATTGCGAAAGCATACGGTTTAGATACAGTTGATACGTTAACTGGATTTAAATTTATCGGTGAGAAAATTAGGCAGTATGAAGAAAGCGGACAATATGAATTCCAATTCGGTTATGAGGAAAGCTATGGTTATTTAATCCGCCCATTCTGCCGTGATAAAGATGCAGTACAGTCTGTCCTATTTGCATGTGAAGTAGCTGCATACTACAAATCACAAGGGAAAACGTTATATGACGGTCTATTAGAAGTATTTGAGAAGTACGGTTTCTTCCGTGAAGACCTTGTATCGTTAACGTTAAAAGGAAAAGATGGAGCTGAAAAAATCCAAGAGATGATGGCAACATTCCGTGAGAATCCTCCGAAAGAAGTAGCGGGCTTAACAGTCGTAGCAGTGGAAGACTATAAAGCAAGCATCGTTACATCTTTACAAGATGGACATAAAGAAGAGATTCACTTACCGAAATCAAATGTGTTAAAATATCAATTAGAGGATGGTTCATGGTTCTGCCTACGTCCATCTGGAACTGAGCCGAAGATTAAGTTTTACTTTGGTGTAAAAGATAGTTCTTTACAAAATAGTGAACAAAAGTTACTTACTATTAAAGAAGACATTATGAATCGTTTATAATA
>NZ_JAKUFX010000256.1:0-1724 GCF_022663635.1 Bacillus cereus group sp. BfR-BA-01356
AACAGGGATAACAGGAGCAACCGGAATAACGGGACCGACGGGAGCAACCGGAAGAACAGGAGCAACCGGACTAACGGGACCGACGGGACCAACAGGCCGAACCGGAGCAACCGGAACAACGGGCCCAACTGGCGCAACAGGGCAAACCGGAGAAACGGGACCAATTGGAATAACGGGCCCAACCGGAGAAACGGGCCCGACTGGAATAACGGGCCCAACCGGAGCAACAGGTCCTACCGGGGGTATTGGCCCTATAACAACAACCAATTTGTTATATTATACTTTTGCAGATGGAGAGAAACTTATATATACAGATGCCGATGGGATACCTCAATATGGTACAACGAATATATTATCGCCTAGTGAAGTTTCATATATTAATTTATTTATTAATGGAATAATGCAACCACAGCCATTATATGAGGTGAGTACTGGTAAATTAACTTTATTGGATACTCAACCTCCATCGCAAGGATCTTCAATTATATTACAATTTATCATTATTAATTAAAAGGACAGATCCTTAATGAAAAGGAATCTGTCTTTTTTGTTTTATATTTAAATAGTTAAAATTAAGTGAAGGTACATTCAATTTCTAGCTGTCATAAATGGTTGAATGATAGGGATTTTAACTTCAATCCTTTTCACAGTGTATTGGAATAAAATATAAAATGAATTTTTCAATATATTATATGAGAGTTCTCTATAATACAAACGGCTTCATGTTTAAAAAGAGAACACAATCTTAGTAAAGAAATAATGTATATTTATATAAAAAAATGGCACTGTTAATTGTTGAGTATATTCAAATTAATATGTGTATTTAAACCTAAGAGATAAACGTGGAAAAATAAAATAAACCCGTAAGTTTAGGTATTTAATCTAAGCAGTCAATTATTAAAAACATATAATTAATATGTGAGTCATGAACATAATTAAATAGCGTTTGTAAGTTTAATTATATTTCATGTTTCCTATTTTAAGTCAATATATAACATATTTTTTTACAACTTTATGATCCTTATAATAGGAAAAACTCAAATATAAAACAAGTAAGGAGGACATAAATGACAAACAATAATTGTTTTGGTCATAACCACTGCAATAATCCGATTGTTTTCACTCCAGATTGCTGTAACAATCCACAAACAGTTCCAATTACCAGTGAGCAATTAGGTAGATTAATTACTTTACTAAACTCTTTAATAGCGGCTATTGCAGCGTTTTTTGCAAATCCAAGTGATGCAAACAGATTAGCTTTACTCAATTTGTTTACTCAACTATTGAACTTACTAAATGAATTAGCACCTTCTCCAGAAGGGAATTTCTTAAAACAATTAATTCAAAGTATTATTAATTTACTACAATCTCCTAACCCAAATCTAAGTCAATTACTTTCTTTATTACAACAATTCTACAGTGCTCTTGCACCATTCTTCTTCTCTTTAATTATTGACCCTGCAAGTTTACAACTTTTATTAAACTTATTAACTCAATTAATTGGTGCTACTCCAGGAGGCGGCCCAACAGGCCCAACAGGTCCAACAGGTCCAGGAGGAGGAGCAACAGGTCCAACAGGTCCAACAGGTCCAGGAGGAGGAGCAACAGGTCCAACGGGAGCGACAGGTCCAACAGGCCCAACAGGAGCGACAGGTCCAGCAGGTACTGGTGGCGCAACAGGTTTAACAGGAGCAACAGGCCCAACGGGAGCAACAGGTTTAACT
>NZ_JAKUFX010000257.1:0-1674 GCF_022663635.1 Bacillus cereus group sp. BfR-BA-01356
TGAACAGCTCCCTGTCAAGTAGACAGTGGAAATAATAAAAAACACTTTAAGCGGCTTGAACCCTGTATTCTAATGGGCTTAAGCCGTTTAATTTTTCTTGGTAACGTTCATTATTGTAAAACTGGATATAATTATCTATCGCTTGTTGTAACGCTTCAAATGTCTCATACTTATGTAGGTAATACTTTTCACACTTCAACGTCCCCCAAAACGATTCCATTGGTCCATTATCTATACATTTTCCTACACGTGACATGCTATGAATCATTTTTGCCTTTTCTATCTTTCTCTTAAACCCATGTGACGTATATTGATACCCTCGATCACTATGAATCAATGGATGTTCATTCTCTTTTAATATAGTGATAGCTTGATCCAATGTTTGAAATACCAATTTATTATTGTTTGAATGTTCCAATACATAACTAATAATAGACCCATCATAAAGATCTAAAATGGCGCTTAAATACGTTTTCCTTCCGTTTCCTAATTTGAACTCCGTGACATCTGTTACCCATTTTTCATTGGGTTTGCTTGCAGTAAATTCACGATTTAGTCGGTTTTCAGCGACATATTGCGCAGTTGAGGGAACATAGCGCTTTCTTTTCCGACGAATCACGGACTGTAATCCAGCAATGTGCATTAAGCGATAAATGCGTTTGTGATTAAACTTTTTATGATACATTCTATTAATATTTAATTTCATTCTTCGGTACCCATAAATGCCTTCTACTCGTGCATAAATAGCTTGAATATCCAGAAGAATTGCTTCATTCTCTAATTCTCTAGCTGTTGGCGTACGCTGTAGCCATTTATAATAAGCAGCACGAGATACACCGGCAATTTCACATAAAAGGATTACTGCCAAATTTTCATGCGCATGTAAATCTTGAATCGCTCTATATTTATTTTGTAGACGAACGCTTGTTAACGACGCCTCCTTTCGAGTTCTTCTAACTTTTTTAAAAAAGCATTTTCTGCACGTAATCGTTCATTTTCTCGTTCTAAACGTTTCATTTCCAGTTTAAACTTTTCTTCAGCTGTTAATTCATATTCTTCTTTCTTTCGACCGCGTTTATCTTGTAGTGCTTCTTCACCATTTGCTTCAAACTTCTTGACCCATTGATATACTTGTTGATAAGAAACTTCATAACTTTCGGCAGTGAGCTGATAGTTTTTCTGATGTTGTATACAGTAATTCACAATTTGAATTCGTTCTTCTAACGTTGTTTTTCTTCTACTTGTCATAGAGTTTGTCATTCCTTTACCGGTATCATTTAGTTCTCTATGACTATTATACTTTTTAATCCATTTTCTCAAAACCGCAGTACTGGATATATTGTATTTTTGGATAATCTTGTTTAACGAATCGTGTCCTGATAGATAATCATTGACGGCTGCTAACTTTAGCTCTTTTGAGTAACGCTTCCAAGAAAGTGCTTCTTCTAGGCCGTCTTCACCATTCACTTCATACCTTCTTTTCCAATCTCTAATCGTCCCAGGATCAACAGAAAACTTTGCCGTAATGTCAGCTATTGAATGATGACCATCTTTATAAAGAGCTAAAATCGCCAATTTTTCAGCTTTAGAATATTTCATTCTAGCCATAAAAAATACTCCCCTTAGATAACAGATTTTTATTTTTTATCTGTCTACCTAATAGGGAGCATATCA
>NZ_JAKUFX010000258.1:0-1660 GCF_022663635.1 Bacillus cereus group sp. BfR-BA-01356
CATGCCCATCAACTTAAAAATCTTCACTACCCCCAAGTGTAAAAAAACGTTATTCTTTCTAAAAAAGCTAGACTAGAAAGGATGACGTTTTCTTATGAATCTCTCGATTCAAGAAGAACTACAACCATTTGCGGAAGAATTACAACGATATATTACACCTGTATTTGTAGAAGAACTTGCAAGAGACATCGAATTTATAAAACGAAAACGCAAGTTTTCTGGCTCAGATTTAGCTACGATTTGTATTTGGATTAGTCAACGAGTGGCAAGTGATCCCTTAGTACGATTATGTAGTAGACTTCATGCAGCCACCGGTACTCTCCTTAGCCCTGAGGGCTTAAATAAGCGTTTTAACGCAAAAGCAGTGCTGTTTTTAAAACATATCTTTTCTTTATTGTTACAGCAAAAAATCTGTGAACAAACACAAATCTCTAACCAACTTTTTGCTTATTTTGAGCGTATTCGCATCATGGATGCTACCGTATTTCAAGTACCCAATACTTTAGAACATATATATCCGGGTTCAGGAGGTTGTGCTCAAACAGCCGGTATCAAAATACAATTGGAATATGATTTACATAGTGGACAATTTCTTAACTTTCAGGTAGGTCCTGGGAAAAATAATGATAAAACATTCGGTACAGAATGTTTAGATACCTTAAGACCAGGTGATTTATGTATTCGTGATTTGGGTTATTTTTCATTAGAGGATTTAGATCAAATGGATCAACGTGGTACCTATTATATTTCTCGGTTAAAGTTAAATACGAATGTATATGTAAAAAATCCAAGTCCAGAATACTTTAAAAATGGTGCACTAAAAAAACAATCGGAATATATACAAATTGATGTGAAACAGATTTTGAAACAACTACAGCCTGGAGAAACATTTGAATTAAAACATGCGTATATTGGCGATAAACAACAACTGTTTGCACGCGTTATTTTTAATCGATTAACAGATAAGCAACTTCAAAAACGACGAGCGAAGATCGCGGAAAAAGAAAAATCTAAAAATAGAACGTACTCAGAGAAAAGTAAAATGATAGCGGGATTAAACGTGTACGTGACGAATATACCGTGGGAATGGGTTCCGATGGAACAAGTACATGAGTTATATACTTTACGTTGGCAAATAGAGATTGTCTTTAAAACATGGAAATCACTCTTCAAAATAGACCATTACCGTAATGTGAAACAAGAGCGATTAGAGTGCCAACTATATGGAAAGCTAATCGCTATTTTCCTATGTTCCTCTACCATGTTTAAAATGCGTCAACTTCTTTTACAAAAGAAAAAAAAAGAGTTAAGTGAATATAAAGCGATTGGTATGATTCAGGATCATCTATCTCTTTTGTATCAAGCCATACAGAGAAACACCCATGAAATAACAAAGGTCCTAATCCGCCTGTTCCACCTCCTACAGAAGAATGGGCGCAAATCTCACAGATATGAGAAGAAGACTGTCTTTGATATCATGGGTGTTGTCTATGAGTATAATGGATTAAAAAAACAAAAGAAAGTTGCATAATTTAAAAAATGAAACCCGTTAGGGTTTATTTGAGATGCTTATTTTTAAGAGTATGCTTTTATTTTAGGAATGTTTTGATCCGATGAGTCGAAAGCTCAGGTTGTGCTCACTCTTAAGTTGATGGGCATG
>NZ_JAKUFX010000259.1:0-1649 GCF_022663635.1 Bacillus cereus group sp. BfR-BA-01356
CACATCCATCAACTTAAGGTATATTTTTAAACAAAATGCGGTCTTTCCATATAGTTTTTTATTATCTTTTGTAGATTTTATAAAAGCGGGCATATCAAATAAACCCTGACGGGTTTCAATTTTTTACTATGCTACCTGATGAGTAGAAGTGGTATACTCATAAACAACACCCAAAATATCAAAGACTGTCTTTTTCTCGTATCGATGAGATTTTCGTCCGTTGTGCTGTAGGAGGTTAAACAGACGAAGGAGAACCTTTGATAATTCTTGGGTGTTTTTGTGTAATGCTTGGTAAAAAAGTGAAAAATAATCCTTAATTATGTACATCGCTTTATATTCACTTAGCTCTTTCTGTTTCTTACGTAATAGGAGTTCTCGCATTTTAAACATAGTAGAAGAACATAATAGAATACTAATGAGTTGCCCATAAAGATGACATTCTAATCGCTCTTGTTTAATAGATTTACAACGATGAATTTGAAACCAAGATTTCCATATTTTAAATAACAGCTCAATTTGCCAACGTAATGAATATAAATCATAGATTTTCTCTTTTGGTACCCATTCCGTAGGAATGTTTGTCATATATACCGTAATACCTTGTAAAAGCTTTGTACGCTCTGTATATGTAATTCCTTTTTTCTTTTCACGAATAGCTCGGTCACGTAGGCGTTTCTGTTTTTGCTCCTCGGTACACCTATAAACTACAATACGAGTAGGCAATTTGTCCTTACTCCCTACATATACATCGTGTAATTCATACACTTGGCCAGGTTGTAGCTGTTTCATAATGTCTTCCAAATGAATTTGTATATATACTGGTTTCAATTGAGAGGGTTTTGTTTTAAATACCACTGTTTCGAACTCTTTTCTATATATTTTAGTTGGTAACTTAAGACGAGATAAATAATACCCCTGCTTGTCTTGAATAGACTTAAAGTCTTGTAGACGAAAATATCCTAAGTCACGAATATACAGCTCATTCTTTTGTATCATGCCTGTTCGAGTCGCACCATACGCCTGATCACTTCGTTTTCCTGGTTCAATTTTCACATCAGAAAATTCCCCACTCAACAAGTCATACTCTAGTTGAATTTTCACACCAGCTTTATGACTACATCCTCCGGCACCAGGATAGGTAGATGCGAATCGATCTGGAACCTGAAAGGTTGTAGAATCAAGGATGCGAATGCGCTCAAAGTAGGAAGAAAGAGAATGAGAAATCTTAGATACGCCTCCAATTTTAGCTTGTAGAAGTGTAGTAAATACAGTTCGAAAGAAGGCTACAGAAGCAGAGTTAAATCGCCGATTAAGTCCTTCCGGACTTAATAAAACTCCTGTTGAAGTTTCTAATTGACTACATAGTTGAGTAAGAGAGGTAGTAGCGACTTGTTGATTTAGCCATACACACAAAGATAAGAAATGGTGCCCGTGGCACTTACGTTTTCGTTTCATTCCGCCTGCTTCTATGGCTAATTGATTAAGTGTAGCGGGAGACATATATCGATATAACTCTTCAGCGAATAAAGATAATTCTTGTTTTTGATTCATATTCATAAAAAACACGTCACCCTTTCTCATTAACATAAGAAAATAGTAACGTGCTTTTAACTTCAAAAATAGTCTAAATCCTTAAGTTGATGGATGTG
>NZ_JAKUFX010000260.1:0-1612 GCF_022663635.1 Bacillus cereus group sp. BfR-BA-01356
AAATGTGTAGCATCCTAGCCCGAGAGGGCTGGGGTAGCTACTAACCCTTACGGGTCGCGATAGGTAAAGCTTTGAAGTTATCTCTACTTTTTCCCCCGCCCCACACCGTGCGTGCGACTTTCACCGCACACGGCGTTCCATCGGTTCAGATTGATAACCCCTAACAAATTTAGTTAGTATCATCCTTATTCTTTGCCTCGCGATTAAGATAAGGTGAACAATGAGATATATTTCAAATGTGTAGCAGCTCACGGTATTTCTTTAGTTTCGGTAGTTTGTATAAGATACTGCCTTCTAAGTCCTTTTGATGTATAAGCTTATGGCATCTTATGCACATGGTGGCAAGATTGCTGAGTTTGTTGATTTTCTCTAAAGGTAGTCGATTATTAACGTGATGGCAATGGATGTTAGTTGGAATCAACCCCGTCTTACATATTCGGCACTTTCCTTTGTCGCGATTATATGCATAATCGCGATTAAGTATATATTCAAAGTTATAGAGTCGTTTATTCTTAGTTTGTCTAAGCATCTGATACAAGACCATTTGGTTGATTTGGTCGTTCGAATAAATGGTTGGTCTCATTTTCTTATCGACCTTGCCATGTCTTCTCGAATAAATTATCCTTCCTATCTGTGTATAGGGGGTCGTATCATAATTGTATAGGAGTGCTTTAGTACTAGGTGTAAAACTCATTTTGGTTAATCCTATCTTAACTCCATCGACTTCAACGAAGGGAACTTTGGTTTTATGCCCCTTATGCCTATCTTTACGATTATCAAGATTTTCAGCTGGAGTAAGCATTTTTTCGAATACTCCTCCACCATGTTTGTTCTTAATAGACTTGTAGAATGTATAGCGTATTTTGTCATCGCATCTAACGAAAATTCTAGCAGAATTTCCTATACGGAAATAATTACTAATACCAATAATTTTGGCGTTAATAAGTTCTATTTGGGCGGCAACATCGTGAGAGTTGGTTGTTTTCCGAACATTGTATGTATCTCGAAGAATTTCTCTCATTTTAGAGTTTAATTTCTTTTTGTTCGGTATAGCTTTTCCTGCAATACGGTTTTTCAGTCTCATCTTTTCAGCTCTGATGTCGAATCCTAGGAATTGGGCTGGCTTCTCTCTCATATCGGTAATAAATGTTTTCTCCTTTGATAATTCTAATTTGAGTATATGTTTGTAATACTTATCGATTTTAGTCAAGAGTGTTCTTGCCTGTGCTTTATCCTCGCATAGAATTATCCAGTCGTCTGCGTATCTAACAAGAAAACATTTCTTATGTTTTCTAACTACTTTTCTAAGTCCTGTACTGAAAGCGTGTTTAACAGTATAACGCGCGTAGTGTTCTTCGAACTCTTTAGCTATCATCCAGTCAAAGTTATTTAAGTATATGTTCGCTAACAGGGGAGATATAATTCCACCTTGTGGAGTTCCCAACTCCGTAGGGAAAAGTTGATTATCTTCTAGTACACCTGCTTTTAACATTTTCTTAATAATAGTTAGGAATCTCTTATCCTTTATGCCCATATTCCACATTATTTCAACAAGTTTATTATGGTTAATATGGTCAAAGAAACTTTTGATGTCACCTTCGATGGCTACGTA
>NZ_JAKUFX010000261.1:0-1578 GCF_022663635.1 Bacillus cereus group sp. BfR-BA-01356
AATAAACAATCATGACTTTACAGTCCCACCCATATATGAAAAGAGGTGGGACTATTTATTTTCCAAGCTTTCCATACTGGTTATATAGATGGATACTTTAGTACGTGGCTTTTTATGGTGGATTTACCCTGTAAAATAAACTGTAAGAAATAATTTGGTGCACACCCCTTTGTTGACAGATTCATTCTGATCACGAACAGAAAAATGTTGAAATTCCAATTATTTCGGTCATCCATCTCATATCTCTTGAGGAGGTTCATTTATTGGAAACTTTACATTCTCATTGTGCTGGACTTGATGTCCACCAGAAAGAAATTGTTGTTTGTATTTATATTGGAAATTCCGAGACAGAACTTACAAAGGAAATTCGTACATTTCCTACTTTCACAAAACATTTATTTGAAATGCTTCAATGGCTCGAAGAGCTACATATTACCCATCTTGCGATGGAAAGCACCGGTATCTATTGGAAGCCCGTTTTCAACATTTTAGAAGATTATTTTGATATTACCCTTGCCAATGCACAAAGAATAAAAAATGTGCCAGGGCGGAAAACAGATGTAGCGGATGCTGAATGGATTGCCAAACTCCTTCGATATGGACTAATCGAAAAAAGTTTCGTACCTCCATCAGACATTCGAGAACTTCGTGATTTAACACGGTTACGTAAGAAAATGATTGGCAATATGACTGCTGAAAAAAATCGTATTCAAAAAACTTTAGAGTGTTCCAACATTAAACTAGGTTCTATTATCTCTGATGTATTCGGTGTATCTGGTCGTAAATTATTAACTCGTCTTGTGGAACAAGGGTATGTTAACTCACATGAGGTAGAAGAAAATATTCATGGAAGCATGATGCCGAAGGCATCCCAGATTACAGAATCTTTGTTTGGAACTTTAAATCCACATCAAATTTTTCTTATTCGTCAATCTTGGAATCACATCTTATTTATCGAAGAATCCATTCAACAAATAGAAGAAAAAATTGATGAACTTCTTTCACCTTATCAGGAACAAGTTGAACTCCTTTTAACGATTCCTGGGGTAAAAAAACATGCTGCCGCAAGTATTATTGCAGAAGTTGGTGTCGAAATGGGACAATTTCCATCCGCCCAGCACCTGGCTTCATGGGCAGGCTTATCACCTGGAAATCATGAAAGTGCTGGCAAGAAAAAAAGTACTCGAACAACAAAAGGAAATCCACACATTCAATCCATGCTTTGTGAAGTGGCATGGGCCATCTCGAGAACCCGTCATACATGGTTATCAGGAAAGTATTGGTCTCTTGCTGCACGAAGAGGTAAAAAGAAAGCACTTATTGCCATTGCGCATAAAGTCATTAAAATTATCTATCACATACTAGATCAACGATCTGGATTTATTGAGTATTCAAAAATTCTTTCTTAAGGTAATCAACTCAAGTTCATATTTTTTTCGCTACTGTTAAAAAAATTTAATAACATGTGGCTTATTTATTTATGCCTTTTTTAAGTCACTAGATACGCATATCAAGGTTACTGCTCCCTATAGTAAATATGAAGTTTGGAATGTTAATTCAAGTCTTTTCACAGAAAAA
>NZ_JAKUFX010000262.1:0-1576 GCF_022663635.1 Bacillus cereus group sp. BfR-BA-01356
GGGTTTATTTCGCATGCAAACCTTTAAATTTTCTAAGCCTGGCTTTTAGAAAAAAGAAATAATCTCTACTATACTTGATATTGTATAATCTTAGCTTGATAGTGATGTGGTCATACCCCTTTTTGACGACGTAAGTCAGAGACGAAATGTTGAAATATCTTGTGTCCTATTCTACAGAATTATGGTAATCTCCAACCTTAACTTATATGCGTGAGCATGCAAAAAGGATCCTATCCGTGAAGGGATCCTTTTTTGCATGCTGTCGCAATTATTGTATATAGACCAGGGATACGTTCTTCGATTCCTTCTGGTGCAGTAGAAGGAAAGACCCATCTTTGATGAGATCCATGTTCTTCAACTAGTTTTTCGATTTTAAAACGTTCTTCCGCAATTGTTGTAATGATTTCTCCTAGCGTCCAGCGACGGATGGTTGTTTTAGGTAGCGATTCTTTCTGTGCTTCTGTAAGAAGGATGCTATAAGCAACATCATCTTCAATTAATTCTTCATCGAAATAATTTCCATTGGCCTGAAATGATGGGTGGTCGACTCCTAATAATTTCGTGTAAACAGGATGATAGTCACGAAGGATAAGCATTCCATCTCGCTTAAGTAAAGTAGCAATTTTTTGAAAGAGTGGTTTTAAATCTAGAAAGTAATGGAGTACACCAAGTTCCAGCAATACGATATCAAATGATTCGGAGAGCTGCACATTTAATACATCAGAAACGACATACTGGATAGAGACACCTGCTGCGTCCGCAAGTTCATTTGCATATTTTGCATTACTTGCTGAAATATCAACAACTGTTACGTCAGAGCCTAAAAGGGCAAGTGCGACAGCTTTATTTCCTTTTGAGCCGAGTAAGTTAATAATACGTTTTCCTTTTGGAGATTGTATGTAAGGTAAATAATGTGCTACTTCGCGTGTGGGATCTTCCATGATTTTTTTCGCATAATCAGCTGGTGCCCCATGGCGATTCGTCCAAGCTTCATAAGCAGCTGTATTCCAGCTTTTTTCATTTATAATGCTTAGTTGTTTTTGGTTCAATGTTATCACTCCTTTTGTGAACGTATAGGTTTTCGGCGGGAGGATGGGATTTCCTTTTCGTTCTGGATAAAAGTTTGATTTTTCTGTGATTAAGTCGTAAAATACTTGTTATACGTAAAAGCGTTGAAAAGGAAAAGTAGGATGAACACATTCTTTCCAGAGAGCTTCGGTAGCTGAGAAGAAGCAAGAATATTCATTTGAACAATGGCCTTTGAGCTTCGTCCTGAACTTATCAAATGATAATAGTAGGCGGCGACGAGAGTTGGTACTCGTTATCAAAACCACAGTATAAGAGCACATAGCTCCGTACTTGTTAAGGCTAATTATGTGAGTAATTGGCGAAATAAGGTGGTACCGCGACTGTTTATACAGCCCCGCCCTTATCTTTTTTAAGATAAGGGCGGGGTTTTTTATATTTAAAAGACCTGCGGTAGTATGTCAACTGAAAAATAATATCTTTTGAAGTTATCAAAGGACAAATTGCTTAAAAAAGACATCACGAAACTAGACCAGTATTTTATGTAAAA
>NZ_JAKUFX010000263.1:0-1559 GCF_022663635.1 Bacillus cereus group sp. BfR-BA-01356
TAGATAGAGTGTTGCCGACCACCTCCTTGAATCTTTGTATTCGGTTGAAAGAATGGTACCTCTGTCTAATAAGTAGTTTACGAATGAGTTGGATGTTGATGACCATTGGTCATTCTTCGTATCTCTTACGAGGTAGTAGCGCTTATTAGTTCAGAGGAGGACAACACTATCTAACACTGATTAAAATAGGGGTGTAAGCTATGTTCTATTTAGGTATTGATATCGCTAAACATAAACATTATGCGTCCATTATCGATCAAACTGGAAAACCTATTACTAAGCCATTTCCCTTTCGGAATCACAAAGAAGGTGGACAAGCACTATTAAATTGGATGTACCGATACATTGAGTCTCCTACAGAAATAATGATTGGAATGGAGGCAACAGGACATTATTGGTTAGCCGTTTATTCTTTTCTACTGGATCATGGCTTCTCAGTCGTTGTATTAAACCCAATTCAAACCAATGCCTGGCGAAAAGGCACAGAAATTAGAAAGCGGAAAACAGACGCCATTGATGCCACTATGATTGCCGATATCATTCGATTCGGCCGTTTTGTTGAAACCCCACTTGTGGACGAGAAAATGTTCGCTCTAAAACAAATGAGCCGCTTTCGTAATGCGCTTGTAAGTAATATGAGTGATTTAAAACGAAAAGCTCTTGTCGTATTAGATCAGACTTTCCCAGAGTACCAAAGCATCTTTTCGGATGTTTTTGGTAAAACTTCTTCACAAATCTTACTTGAATATTCCTCTCCCAGTGACTATGAACAGATATCTATTGATGATTTAACACAAATAATTGAGCAAACCAGTCGTAACCGACTTGGGAAGAAAACAGCCAACAAACTAATGGAATTAGCCTCTAATTCGTTTGGTGTTACCTTCTGTAAAAACGCTTTTTCCTTTCAACTAAAAATGTTGATGGAGCAAATTCGTTTTATCGAAGATCAAATCAAAGAGTGTGAAGAAGAAATGTCACAACTTTTAATTGATTTAGATACTCCTATCATGACAATACCTGGCGTTGGACCGATTTTAGGTGCCACTATACTAAGTGAAATTGGGGATATACACCGCTTTGACAAACCATCTAAACTTGTCGCTTACGCAGGCATCGATGCCTCTGTGTCCCAATCTGGGCAATTTGAATCCTCAGGTACGTCTATATCCAAGCGTGGTTCTTCTCATTTGCGTAGAGCCTTATTCCAGGCGGCTATTACAGCTCATAAACATGACCCTGTATTAAAAGCCTTTTATGAAAAGAAACGAAAGCAAGGAAAGCACTACTATGTTTGTATAGGAGCCGTAGCTAGAAAGCTGTGTTACATTATCTACGCCATTCTTAAAAGCAATAAACCGTATGAAGTTCCTCCACATTCACCAGTAGAAACTTGATTCTTTCATTTTTTTGAAAACCCTTAGGTTTATTTGGTGTGCCCTTTTTTAGATGAACCAATAGTTAAATGATATAGCGTTGTATGAATACTTTATGAAGACGTTTAGCCACTTCCTATCGAATCCAGTGGATTTATTTTCAAAATCCTCTAGCAATATTTT
>NZ_JAKUFX010000264.1:0-1538 GCF_022663635.1 Bacillus cereus group sp. BfR-BA-01356
TTATGATATTAAGCATGATCATAGTTAATAACCCCAACGTCACTGCGATTTGAAATGCATATATCTTATCCATGTATTCACCTCACTTTCTATTAAAAGGATTATTTTGTTTGGTTTTGTAACAACTCTGGATTTTCATAAATGTTACCTAAAACTTTTACATTGTCGTACCATCTAAACTCAAATCCTGTATATCCTCCATCACCTGCATTGGCTTTATAAAGATTGATAGGACATTTCTTGTATGTAGCCTGTTTTGTATCGTATACAACAACACCTGTCATTCTTTCTCCTGTTTCAATCATCGGGTTATACCAGGTAACTACATCTCCCTCGTATATTTCATTTCCGTCTGAATCCTTTTGCTCAATGAACTGCATTAAAACGATATTACCTTGCTTGTGTTCATACAATGGATCATGGAATGATTCCACATCATCCTCCATATATTCTGCTGCTATATATTCACCATCAACTTCATCTTGTAACACCCATGCGCGAAACTTGATTTCTCTCATTTTCCTCTTCCTCCCCTGATTAAAACTCAATATTCCGTCAATACTGTAGATACCATGATAATCCTTTCTCCTTGTTCCCCCTTGGAGATGAGCAGTTAGCTTTTGCTAGCTGCTCTTTTATTTCGTTCCTGCTCTTGCTTCTTAAAGAATTCTTTAACTGCGTTTTCCCAATAAGTGCACATCATCCATTCCTCCTCGAATAAATTTCTAAATCTTGTCCATACTATAAATACACTTGAGTTCTGAACTTCCTTCTTAATGCTTTTCTGGAGAGCAGTTAGCTTTTGCTAGCTGCTCTTTTATATTCCTTGTGTATATCAGCTAACGCATGAAATGTATTATTTTGAATGAGCCTTAAAACATCAAACGCTTCATGCGGCGTTAAACCTTCTTCCTCAACTAATCTTGCTAAACCAGTGATAATTAACTGTTGTCCAAAACTATTTTGATTGAATTCAACCTTTCCCATGTTTCCCCTCATTTCTATACAAAATGAAATTTTTATAACAATTCATCATGATTAATTTGTTTTGAAATAACTTTAGCCTCATGACCGTAATATCCATTATGTTCGTTGTAAGCGACAAACTGGAGAGTTCCTTTAGATGTGACAATGTCAACGAACATCACGTCACCTTCAAAATACTCACTTTCTATATCCAAATCATGCTTTTCAAGAAGACCCTCTTTTAATTCTGTATCAGTTATTTTTATATCAATGAGTTGTGCTCCTATAAAATCATTGAAGTCATCTTCTGACATAAAGTAACCAAAGTTTTCGCAGCATGACTGTTCATCATCAATCAATAGCTTGATTACCTGCTCGTTTGTCGTTATAGCGTAACCACTCATACTTGACCATCGCACTTCCTCTTGATGTTCTTCTATTTTTAAAATCTGTTCCATGTCCATTCTCCTCGTATATTAATATTTAAGCCCTATCTCAGGCTTAGTTTTACTCTCTAATAAGAGTCCAGTAATAAAGAAAATACTTGGACGTCTCAAGATATTTCTAGATAA
>NZ_JAKUFX010000265.1:0-1464 GCF_022663635.1 Bacillus cereus group sp. BfR-BA-01356
TCGAGAGATTCATAAGAAAACGTCATCCTTTCTAGTCTAGCTTTTTTAGAAAGAATAACGTTTTTTTACACTTGGGGGTAGTGAAGATTTTTAAGTTGATGGGCATGTGCTGTGACCCCTAAACGTTTTAAGTTTTGATTTTTTCTCATATTATCCCCAAAACCTTCCTTAAATTCAGATTCATATAAATTCTAATATAGACCTGAAAGAATTTTAATATTTTTTGTAAAACTTTATTTCAAAAGTTTTACAAAATTAAGCAAGAAAAAAATACAAGGATTTCAAATTCAATAAAACCCTATAATCCTTATATTTAATTTTAACATTTATACAACTTGTTTCCAATTATATTTATGAAATTTTTTAAATATTGAAGACAAACAGAATTTCCATAACTAATTTTATACCTTTTTGTTATTTTTGATGTGCTTATATGCTATAAAAAGCAATTAAAATGTAATTAACAATCACCCAAAACCTTAAATTAAAGAAAAACATCCACTCACTTATTTCAATTATAAGCAAACGGATGTTTAACACTATATTTATACAAACTTATTATTTATAAATAATAAGTTTGATTCAAATCTTTCTACAATTTTTCATTAGATGCACTACAACCTTGACGTTTATAACTATGATCAAATTGAGAACCATACATATTTTCCATCCCAATACGTTCTGAAACTTTCGACATCAGCATTTTTCCAAGGAGATAGAGTGAAGATTAACTTCTCCTGATGTTTCTGTAGATGCAACGGATGCACTGATTTTCGATAAATCTAGGCACACGCATGACGCAAACGTTGCAAATAGCTCCTTCATAATTAAAAACTCTTTTTATTTAGAAACAATATTAAAATAACAAATATTTACTATGCGTGAATTCCATATTTTATCACCATATAAATCTAAAAAATCCTACAATACTATACTTCTATCCTCCTACTTTTCCTTTATTATTTCAACGTTCATACTGTGGAACCATATATGTCCCTCACCTTTCAGGGTTAATCCCACAGATAGACGTTTAACATCAATAGGGATATCTACAATTATCGAATATTCTTTCCAACTTTCTTTTTCTTTAATTGGCTCACATTCTAATGATTTTATTTCCCATAAATCATTAGGCTTTTCACCCCTTATCCATAAGTCTGCGTACTCCTGAATAGATTTAGTTCTAATCATTCCAGACAATTTAATTTTTTTTCCTAAATATAAATTTTTATTTAGAAAGCAAAATACTACACCATATCCTTCTATTCTTTGTATCGAATGCAAATAATGGACAAATTTATTTATTCCATTGATATCAAATGTATTATATAAAAAGTAATTACTAGGTGTCTTACCCCATGCCCATCAACTTAAAAATCTTCACTACCCCCAAGTGTAAAAAAACGTTATTCTTTCTAAAAAAGCTAGACTAGAAAGGATGACGTTTTCTTATGAATCTCTCGA
>NZ_JAKUFX010000266.1:0-1414 GCF_022663635.1 Bacillus cereus group sp. BfR-BA-01356
TTAAATGTTTCATCATATGTTCTTCTAATTTTCCCCATAAAAAAATCCCCCTTATAGTAGACAGGATATAAAGCTTTCTTTTTTCTGTCTACTATAGGGGGAGCATATCAACTGTACTGACGGCTCTTTTTGTTTACAAAATTATTCTTTTGTATAGTAATACGTTTTACTTTTCAAACTTCACATATTCACCAGAAACCCATTGGTCGCCGCCAACATTATACCAACCGTCTCTATTTCCCCACGTTTGATATTTTTCACCTTGGTACACATTTTTCACGACTCCATAGTTAGTTCCTGGACCAGTACGAACGCGTAACACATCTGCTGTAATAGTCACGACACCAACACCATCATTAGTTGATTGTGTTGGTGCATTTCCTCCTGTGTAACGAATGTACGACGGATCATTATAAATCCACTGATCGCCACCAAGATTTAACCATCCGTTTGACTCGCCCCATACTTGGTAGGACTCACCTTTACCTAATTGACGAATAACCCCGTATCCAGTACCTGGCCCTTTGCGAAGGTTAATGCCATTCCCTTCAATATACGCAATACCTGTCCCGTTATTTGCCGGAGGAATAGGTGTAGGAGTTACTTTACCACCTCCATTGTATGCGTTTTGGACTCTTTCAACAAAGCTATTCCAACGTCCTTCTGCTAACATACGATGAGGACAATACTTTCCACTCCATGATTGGTGTGTGCGCACTTTGCTTATTGGAATGTTGTACTGTTTCATTAGTTGCGCTACAACGATAGCCGCATTATCTTCAGCTTTATAATATCGATCTCCACCACTTAAAGAGTAGCAAATCTCAACTCCGATAGATTTACGATTTCCGTTACCGCCACCATCGCCGCAATGCCAAGCGTTACGTTCTAAAGGAATACCTTGTACAGCTTCCTTATCATCTACGGCAATATGAAACGATACTTGGTTATCATTGCGAATCATATAAGATACTTCATTTTCTGCTTTAGCATCGTTGTACGTATTGTGAACTGTAATGAATTCTGGATTCATTGTATACGGACACTTTGTACCATATTTACTTGGGTCAACTAATTTTTTTCTGATTTCCATTATTGAATATCTCCCTTTTTCTCTTCTTGTTTTTGTTTTCCACCCAAAATTTCAACTGCATTTGCTAATGCTGAAGGTAAGGGAATCCCCATACGACCAGCGTTTTCTAAAAGTGAAAGTAACTCATTGCCCATGAAGAAGAAAATAGTCGCTTCACGAATTGCGCTGTTACTTCCCAGTGCTGAATCTAGTTGAGCGGCCGCTCCGACCAAAAGAAAAAGCACCACCTTTTTGGCGATGCCTTTGAAACCAACTTTACTTTTTAATTCTCCGTTATATCCTGCTGCAATCATGCCAGTTAAATAATCAATAACTGCCATC
>NZ_JAKUFX010000267.1:0-1390 GCF_022663635.1 Bacillus cereus group sp. BfR-BA-01356
AGACCTGCGGTAGTATGTCAACTGAAAAATAATATCTTTTGAAGTTATCAAAGGACAAATTGCTTAAAAAAGACATCACGAAACTAGACCAGTATTTTATGTAAAATACTGGAATTTATTGAAAGGTAGCGATGACAGGTTTTATGTCACACTTTCACACACCTTTCAGGCGTAAAGAGTTGGTGATTACGTAGTAGCGCATCCACCAATCGCACAAATTTTCTTGCGGTTAGAACGAGTGCACGTTTGTGTTGATGTTTTGGTACTTCATTATACTTTTTTGCGTAATATTCTTGGTATTCCAATACATGCTTCCTTACAGAGTTGGCGGCTTCAACTAAGTAATACCGCAAGTAATGATTCCCATTACGAGATAATGAAGTATTTTCAGCAGTGAACCGGCCAGACTGGTATGTACGCCAATATAACCCGGCATACTTTGCGATTTTGGTTTCATCGTCAAATCTTTCGATTTGGCCAATTTCAGCGATAATACCAGCGGCATATATAGGTCCGATTCCAGGAATGGATTCTAATGTTTGCGTTAATCCAGCCATGATCCGCTTAATAGATTTTTCTAGTTCTTTAATTTGTTTTTGATAGGTACGAATGATTTCGATTGATGTTCCTAAAAGAATATCGATTGAGTCTTCTACCACCTTATCTAAACGGTACGACGTGCGAACAGCCTTTTGAATGGTTGATGCGACACATTTCGGGTCACCAAATCGGTTTTTACTCTTTTCCTGTAGGAACTCAGCGAGTTCCTCTAAAGGCATGTCAGCTAGCTCTTCTAGACTGAATTTTTCAAGGAACAATTCCATCATGGCGTTACCAAATATAGAAGAATCGACTTTTTGTGAGAACGTATTACATTTATAACTTAGGTGTTGTAGAAAATGTTGCTTCTCCTTTGTCAACATTCTAACGAGTTGATAACGAGATCTTGTTAATTGCTGTAATGCCACGTATTGACTTTCTTTCACGATGGACATTTGATTTCGCCCAAATCGTAAGTAATCAGCGATGACAAAGGCATCAATTTCGTCAGTCTTATTCATGTCTGAATAACTTTTCTTGAAGTTTGCGACTTGTTTTGGATTTAGAAGAAATACCTTTGTGCCAAATCTTTTTAAGTCTTCGTCATGGTGGAGAAACATGGATGGGTGAAAACTATAAACAGATGTAGATTCTAAGCCGATTTTTAAAATTTCAACCTCTTGATTGGTTGTACACTGTAATAATCGTTCTTTAAGCACCTGTGCACCTGGTAAGTCATTACTGACTGAAAAAGAATCTAGCTTTTCTCCTTCACCATTCAAAAAGCAAACTTTCATATCAAACGAACTTACATCTAGACCAACAAATAATCTCACGTAAGAGACCTCCT
>NZ_JAKUFX010000269.1:0-1287 GCF_022663635.1 Bacillus cereus group sp. BfR-BA-01356
TGGTCATCTCCCTGTCAAGTAGACAGTAATAAAAAGAGTATTATGCCACGGCCTTTTCCCGATATTCTATCGGGGAAAGGCCGTGAAGTTTTTCTTGGAATCTTTCTGTATTATAAAACTGAATATATTCTTGAATTGCTCGGTAGGCCATTTCATATGTTTTTGGGCACACTAAATACAACTTCTCTGTTTTTAAATGTGAGAAGAATGATTCGATACACGCATTATCAAAACAGTTTCCACGTCTAGAATGACTACCGACAAATCCTAATTTCTCTAACTGTTTTGCGTAGGATTTAGATGTATATTGAAACCCTTGATCTGAATGGAAAAGGGGCTTAGTAGTTAATGACTTCCCTTCTAATTGACGTAATGTAGTTAAAACCAAATCTAAATCATTTCTTGAAGATAGCTTCCAGGCAACAATTTCATTGTTGTATAAATCTAACACAGCTGACAAATAGGCAAATTGTTCTCCGATTCGTACATAAGTAATATCTGTTACGAATTTTTGATTTTGCTTTTCAGCTTGAAACTCTCGATTCAAATGATTTTTAAATACCACAGATGTTTTTCTTCCATAAAACGGACGTTTTTTTCGAATGATAGATTGAATACCCAGCTCTCTCATAAGACGACGAACACGTTTATGATTCATTACCATTCCTTCTCGAGCCAAAGCACGAGTCATACGTTTATACCCATAGTAAGGGTGCTGACGATGAATAGATAAAATATGTTCTTTATGCCACATATCCCTTTTCTGACGTAAACGCTGCACGTTATGATATTTCCGCCATTTATAGTAGCCAGCCTTAGAAACTTCCGCGATTTGAAGCAACCATCGGAGTGGATAGGCTTGGCGTAATGAATCGATAAGAGAAAATCGTTCTTTCTTTAGGACCATTCCTTCCCGTGTAGATTTGGATTGCGCTTTTTTAAATACTCAACCTGTGCCTTCAAATAAGCATTTTCTTCTTCTAGACTATTAAAATTCTTTCGATTCCAGACACCACGTTGATCATCAAAGGACTCCCCTTGTTGCGCACGTTTTACCCACTCAATAATCTGGGCATCGCTCTTCACACCGAGTTGTTCACGAATTTCTCGCAATGATTTTCTCTCTTCTAATCGAAGACGAACTGCTTCTCGCTTTAGTTCTTCTGTATATTTTTGAAATGATTGTCCTTTTCTTGCCATAAAAAAATCCCCTCCAGATAAAACAGTATTGAGTCCATCATATCAGATGGACTCTTTTTTACTGTCTACCTATAGGGGATAATACCA
>NZ_JAKUFX010000270.1:0-1257 GCF_022663635.1 Bacillus cereus group sp. BfR-BA-01356
ATTTTACATAAAATACTGGTCTAGTTTCGTGATGTCTTTTTTAAGCAATTTGTCCTTTGATAACTTCAAAAGATATTATTTTTCAGTTGACATACTACCGCAGGTCTTTTTGATAAACAAGAAATGTATTCACTTTTTTCTTTTCGAATTTATTTTCTAGTTGCTTGAAATCCAAAAACTTTACCTCCATTTAAATAGTTACTCCATTTATTATATCTTGTTCCTTCATTTTAAACATAATTGTGCTCAAATAAAAATAAACCTGTCAGCCATAATGAACTGACAGGTTTATTTTTATAATTTTGTACGAACATTCCAAAGCTCCGGGAAGAATTGTTGATCAAGTACTCGCTTTAAATAAGAAACACCGGAGGATCCACCTGTACCCATTTTATGTCCAATAATTCTTTCTACTGTTTTCATATGACGGAAACGCCATTGTTGTAGCCAGTCTTCAATATCAATCAATTTTTCAGCAAGCTGATATAAATTCCAATATCTTTTCACATCCGCATACACTTCCAACCATGCTGCTTCTACTGTTGCATCTTCTTCATAAGGCTGCGTAATATCACGGTTTAACACATCTTTATGAATAGGGAATCCTTCTTTTACTAATGCTTGAATCGCGACATCATATAGACTTGGTGCATGTAGCGCTTTATGAAGTCGTGCATGTAATTCTGGATCCTTTTCATAAATTTTTAATGCGTGTGGCGTTTTATAGCCAAGTGCATACTCAATCATACGATATTGATACGATTGAAAACCTGAAGCTTGACCGAGTGAGTCACGAAACTCAATATATTCTGATGGTGTTAATGTCGCAAGAATATCCCAAGATTGAATAATTTGAGACTGAATTTTTGATACACGTGCTAACATTTTAAAAGCTGGTTGTAATTTATCTTGTTTAATAGATTCAATCGCCGCATTTAGCTCATGTAAAATGAGCTTCATCCAAAGCTCACTTGCTTGGTGAATAACGATAAATAACATTTCATCATGATGGTCCGATAATCTTTTTTGAGAAGATAGTAAACTATCTAATTGTAAATACTCCCCATACGTCATATTCTCTTTAAAATCCGTATGAATCCCTTTTTCCATAATTACTTTTTCATTTTCTTTCATATTAGCCAAACGCCCCATGCCCATCAACTTAAAAATCTTCACTACCCCCAAGTGTAAAAAAACGTTATTCTTTCTAAAAAAGCTAGACTAGAAAGGATGACGTTTTCTTATGAATCTCTCGAT
>NZ_JAKUFX010000271.1:0-1239 GCF_022663635.1 Bacillus cereus group sp. BfR-BA-01356
ATTATCTAGAAATATCTTGAGACGTCCAAGTATTTTCTTTATTACTGGACTCTTATTAGAGAGTAAAACTAAGCCTGAGATAGGGCTTAAATATTAATATACGAGGAGAATACATGCAACTAAAATGTTACTTTCGATAGTGAAGAAACTAAAAAAGTTAACTGGGTTGAACGGTTTCACTTGTGCCCGTATTATAAATTGCGTAATGATTGTACTAAATGCTAGAAGGCTTAAACATAGTCTAAATAAAGATAAAATTTTTTCATCTTTCATACATTCCCTCCTTTTCTTATATATAATTAGAATTTCCCTGTACATGCTCAATAAATAATTTTAACGGAACGAGCCCACGTTTTGGCATATGACTACTTATAATAGCTACTACTTCTAATTGAGGAATGATAACGATGTATTGTCCGCCGTATCCCATAGCGAAATATATACAATACGGTATGTGAAATCTTTCGTTATGTAATACCCACCAGTGATATCCATATGCGCCCACATGTTCATATGTTTCAAATTGCGCCCTACTTGACTCTTCTAACCATTTCGCTGATACAATTTCTTTTTCATTCCAATATCCATTTTGCAAACATAATTTTCCTAATTTTAATAAATCGGTAGATTTCATTTTCATACCGAAGCCACCTACATATATACCCTGCGGATCTTGTTGCCACTCGTATTCGTTAATTTTTAATGGATCAAATAAATATTTCTTTGCAAACCGCTCTGTCGACATTCCAGTAGCTTCTTGAATAATATAGCTCAGTAAATGAGAAGAACCTGAATTATAATTCATTTTTGTAGCAGGTTCTTCAATTATTGGCTTCTCTAATATGTACTGTACCCAGTTCTCTGATTCTACAAAGTCATTTGGGAATACTACTCCATTCCCAAACTCTTTCCAGCCCTCACCAGTAGTCATTGTTAATAAGTGATATAGCGTTAAATCATGTTTTTCCCCAGGTACATTTTCAATCCACTCTGTAATTGATGTATGTATATCATTTATATAGCCCTTATCAATTGCAATACCAATTAATAAAGATACGATACTTTTTGTAATCGAATTTATTTTATATAAATTATTTGCACATTCGGGTGTTTTATAATACTCAGTTGTTAATTCCCCTCGTATATTAATATTTAAGCCCTATCTCAGGCTTAGTTTTACTCTCTAATAAGAGTCCAGTAATAAAGAAAATACTTGGACGTCTCAAGATATTTCTAGAT
>NZ_JAKUFX010000272.1:0-1164 GCF_022663635.1 Bacillus cereus group sp. BfR-BA-01356
ATTTTTTATATACTTTTATATAACTTTATTGATTTTTATTATTTAAGGTGATAGAATAACGTTTGAACTAAACACTCAAAACTACAATCAAATCAGAACATA
Source organism: Bacillus cereus group sp. BfR-BA-01356 (assembly GCF_022663635.1). Taxonomy (NCBI): domain Bacteria; kingdom Bacillati; phylum Bacillota; class Bacilli; order Caryophanales; family Bacillaceae; genus Bacillus; species Bacillus cereus group sp. BfR-BA-01356. Next base: position 103 of record NZ_JAKUFX010000272.1, read on the forward strand.
TGAAATTAAGGCAAGCGACACACGCTGTTTTTACAGTGGGTGTCGCTTGCCTTTTTTTGTATGGAGAAAGGTGGAAGTGGAAAATGACAATGAACTTACAATTTGCAACAACTACTGGGGGAGTGCTCTCAGCAAGAGAAGCATTTAAAACTCCAGAACTAGTCCTTAAACATATTACAGAAGGGGGAGCTAAATTTTGCGTTTCCCTACAAGATATCAAAATTCCAGGAAAACCTAATTATTATTGGTACGATGTAATAATTGAAACTGCAACGAATAACAAACTAGAGATAAATATTGCAGTACTTTCTCAAGAAGAATATAACCAATTGTGTGAAGGAGATAGTATTGACTTATATTTAAAACAAACTGAAGATGCAGCGAAGTTCTTTCTAAAAAAATCAAAGGAACAATTCAGGCCAGAACTTCATAATCGTTTTACATTACACCATAAAGCTCAACTATGTCTTTAAAAAGTAGGTGAACCTTTATGGAGACATCTAAGAAAAGATTACCATTATACACTACAATTTCCTTAATTAGCGGATTTATCCTTTCATTCGGATTCGGTTTAGTAAACTACATCAAGTTACTATACTATGCATTTGAACCACCGTCTTATCCTATAGAAATTACATATGTACCGCTTATTTTAATGTTCTTCTCTTTGCTTTTAGGAGAATTCAGTTTTAGGTTTTACAGCCGTATTCCTGCTTTGCATGTGAAAAATGGGAAATTAATAATTTTAATTGTTTCTCATATTGCAGTTGATATTCAATTTTTATGGTTTGCAACTGCTCCGATCCATGCAAAGGTTATTCCTTATCTTATGAATAAAGCAAAACATGTTAACTTTGGTGAGTATGAAGCCATAGGTCATGTCTTAACTGGGAATTTTCAAACACTTACTATGATTTTTGTCTTTTTACCTACAGTCTTTATGATCTTGTTTACTCTTTGGTATAGTGGCCATATTGTCCGTTACAGAGAAGAAATCTTAAAGTGGGTACAAAAATACGAATATAAAAATCATAAGTTGCAAAAGTGGTTTAATAGCCAAGA
>NZ_JAKUFX010000273.1:0-1137 GCF_022663635.1 Bacillus cereus group sp. BfR-BA-01356
ATCTAGAAATATCTTGAGACGTCCAAGTATTTTCTTTATTACTGGACTCTTATTAGAGAGTAAAACTAAGCCTGAGATAGGGCTTAAATATTAATATACGAGAGGAATGGATATGGAGGATACTCTAGATCTTTTACAGGACTCAATTGATTTATTAATAAACCTTAGAGATTGGATGTATGTTATTCCAAAAATGGAAGCAAGAGGGTTTAGTATTGGTAAAGAATATTGGTTTAACTATGAAGATTTTAAGATGTTTAGAACACCAGATGAAGTCGGTATAGCTGTTAAAAATGATAAAGGGGCCTTTGAACATTTCAGCTACAGTGAATTTTTATCATTCTTTGAGCGCATATGAAAAAGCAGCTAGCAAAAGCTAACTGCTCTCCAGAAAAGCATTAAGAAGGAAGTTCAGAACTCAAGTACATTTATATTTATAGTATGGACAAGGTTTAGAAATTTATTCGAGGAGGAATTGATATGAAATACTTTGAGTTTAATAAGCATGAATATTGGGCTATGGTTGCAGCTGAAAGCGAGAAAAAAGCGTATGAAATTTATCAAACTGAAGTTGGCGGTAACTCAATAGCTGAGGTTATGACAGAAGGTAAAGTGGAAGAGCTTAAAAAGGATGTAGCTTTTGGAATGTATATAAATGCGACAATAAAATACGGAGGGAAACATTATTTTGAAGCGGCTTGTGACTTTCATTCAAGTAATAACACGACATTACTAATTGATTCGTCACTAGCATAAAAGAGCAGCTAGCAAAAGCTAACTGCTCGGTTCTCCAAGGGGGAACAAGGAGAAAGTAACTTAATGGGTTGTCTACAGTATTGACGGAATATTGAGTTTTATTCAGGGGGGGTAGAAGAAAATGAAAGTAGTACAATGGTTAGCTTGTATTTACTGGTCCATTACCGGAATTATGATGTTTTTCGGATATGAGCCAGCGCTAGGGTTACTAATAGCATCTTGTTTTATTTCAGCGCTTTTCTTTCTTGATGGTGCCACAAGATAAATTCGAACAAAATAATCCTTTTAATAGAAAGTGAGGTGAATACATGGATAAGATATATGCATTTCAAATCGCAGTGACGTTGGGGTTATTAACTATGATCATGCTTAATATCATAA
>NZ_JAKUFX010000274.1:0-1133 GCF_022663635.1 Bacillus cereus group sp. BfR-BA-01356
AAATCAAGCATCTGGAATAGATGAAGATGAAAAACGCCTAAATGATGTTTTAGAGCAAATAAGACATTTTAAACAAGTAGAATCGGATGGAATAATAACTGTATCATATCCTTCAATCCCTACATGGATTGCTGGAGGTGTGATGATAGGGGTAGCAAGAAATAATTTAGGTACGTTAGAGCCGTTATTAGTGCAATTACGCCAAACCGTAGACTATAAAATAACATTAAATCGTGTAGTTGGAGTTGCGTATAATAATATTACTGAAATGCAAAATGCAATTGGATCAGCTATTAATGCTCTTACCTATATGTCAGCACAATGGCATGATTTAGATTCTCAATATTCAGGAGTGCTTAATCATATTGATAAAGCATCCCAAAAAGCAGATCAAAATAAATTTAAATTCTTAAAACCTAACCTGAATGCAGCGAAAGATAGTTGGAAAACATTAAGAGCAGATGCGTTTACATTAAAAGAAGGAATAAAAACATTAAAAATGGAAGCTTTTTCTTCAAAAAAATAGGTATATATAGATTTCTTTGCGAAGTCAGCTAAAATAATGGGGTATTATTGGAAAAATGAGAAATAATTACTTGTATTAATAAATTATAATGACAGAGGTATAATAAATATTAAATGCACCCCAATTGTTAAAAACAGTCTAACAATTGGGGTTATAGTTTCTTTATAATTAAATTTACTCTAGAAGAAAAACAAATGCTGTAATACATTATCAAAGATGGAAGTGAGAATATAAAAGATAGTATTAATAGTGATAGGTAAGGTTTTGACGTTATCCCCCCCTTATCCCCCACTTTACACCGTACGTGAGGGAGAGTAAGTAGCCAGCGAGTTACTAAAAAAGTTTAGCATTTTTCTAACTACCTCTCCTAGAACAGGGCATGACAGTTTCCGTGGCACCTAGATAATAGTTCTGCTGAATATCGAATCAGCGCCTAACATTTTCAGTTAGGAACGTGTCACACAATTATAGGATTGAAAATAAGCCGTTCCAAACGTGTACTGACCCCTGTCAAGTAGACAGTAATTAAAACGCATAGTTAAGAAGCCTGAGTTCGATATTCGTATGGACTCAGGTTCTTTAATTTTTTCTGAAAACGATGGTGGTT
>NZ_JAKUFX010000275.1:0-1112 GCF_022663635.1 Bacillus cereus group sp. BfR-BA-01356
TTTTACATAAAATACTGGTCTAGTTTCGTGATGTCTTTTTTAAGCAATTTGTCCTTTGATAACTTCAAAAGATATTATTTTTCAGTTGACATACTACCGCAGGTCTTTACTGGATAACACAATTCGTCTCTCTTATGTTCTTCCTGTCCTTGAAGTTAAAAATTATACTATTTTACTTTAAAAATATTCCTCTTATGCCACTTAAAGTATAATTTATTCTCCGGTTGAATTCCTATCTTAGCTTTTGGTATTAATCCAAATTTCAAATAATCTGTTTCCACTATTAATGAGGAAATATGCAGTCGTCCCTGTCCATCAAATGTGATAAACCCTTTATCATAAAGAACATCATGATTACAGCACAGTAGTACACCGTTATACGGATCTAAGCGTTCCATACTTGTACTATCTTTCCATGGCTTAGAATGACTTGCTCTTAACAATTCTGGTAAATTTATTCCGCATAATGCACATTTTCCGTTCCAAATCTCCATTAATTCCTCTCTAAATTTTTGCTGTCCAATTCGGATTTTCGCTTTTACTTCGGATTCCGTCTCAGCTATAACCGGAATTAATGTATTGTTTTCTGTCCTTCTTACCGGATCAACTGCCAACTCTAATTGCTCATCATTTATTTTATAAATGTTTGAATCACCAATTAGTTCCATTAATTTAAGGGCTAATTCTTCATTACATGGATATAAATAACCTTGGTTTCCATTTGCATCTGATTGAAAAGGTGAATATTTAATTGGCAACAGGTGCGATATCTCTTCAAATTTCTCACGTATATTAATTGTTTTTTCTAACTCATGATATTTTAAAGATACCAAATAGCCTTCATCATTCCATTGATCATGGCTTTTCATAATCGATGGTTTATTCGATTCCTTACAATCTTCTTCAGCGATACTAACTGCTACAATATTCCCTTTTACATAATGAAAGATTCGATCCCCCTCTTTTACATCCATCATTCTTTTCCATGAATGTGGTACATTACCCATGCCCATCAACTTAAAAATCTTCACTACCCCCAAGTGTAAAAAAACGTTATTCTTTCTAAAAAAGCTAGACTAGAAAGGATGACGTTTTCTTATGAATCTCTCGAT
>NZ_JAKUFX010000276.1:0-1071 GCF_022663635.1 Bacillus cereus group sp. BfR-BA-01356
GTTTATTTGAGATGCTTATTTTTAAGAGTATGCTTTTATTTTAGGAATGTTTTGATCCGATGAGTCGAAAGCTCAGGTTGTGCTCACTCTTAAGTTGATGGGCATGGGGTACCGTCAGCATTTCCGAAAAAAACCACGCTAAGCAAAAAATAAAATAAGCTGCCCATATGGACAGCTTATTTACATAATTATCGTTATTGGAAGTCGTTTTAAAATTCTACATGTTTACTTTTTTCTTGTTCTTACGAATAAACCACAACACCACAGTTAAAAATAATAAAAAAATCAGTAAAAAGAGCGGTATTTTTTGAATAAAGAAAAATCCTTTCCAAAAATCTAACCTAGTACTATCAGGATAATCTGTTGCCATCCCACCTATAAAATAAGATAACGGAATGGTAAGTATATTTATCCCTAAACCGATCATTACGAATGATAGATTTTTACTCCAGATTTTTGGTAATGCAGCCATAATAAATAAAACTAATGCAGTACCAATTATAAGAAACAGTACTCCAAAATAAAATGAAAAATATAAAATAATCCCCATAATATCCCTCCAAGGCTTTAATTGTACCATCAATAAGGGTAATTTTGGTTGAATATGATATTCATAGAAAGTTAACATAACGTCTCATTATCGGTAGCGAAGAAAAAAGTGCCTCCTTAATCTCAGAAGGGATTCGCCTTTTTCTATGACTCTATGCATCTTTTTATACATTCCTATTCTAGAGCGCCTTTTGGCTTCCCTATGGTTCCCGGTGTCCCCCTATTTTTTGCATAAAACTTTGTATACTCTTAGCGTGTTTTTTCAAAAATGCTGGCCGTACCCCATCGCTATCAAGCTAAGATTTTAAAGTACCCCCTAAACGATAATTTTGTGTTTTTTACAGCACCGAAGTTCATTTTTACCGTTTTGGGGCAACCTTTTCTGTTAGGTTGATAGATATGGGGTAGCACCACACATCCATCAACTTAAGGATTTAGACTATTTTTGAAGTTAAAAGCACGTTACTATTTTCTTATGTTAATGAGAAAGGGTGACGTGTTTTTTATGAATATGAATCAAAA
>NZ_JAKUFX010000277.1:0-1058 GCF_022663635.1 Bacillus cereus group sp. BfR-BA-01356
TTATCTAGAAATATCTTGAGACGTCCAAGTATTTTCTTTATTACTGGACTCTTATTAGAGAGTAAAACTAAGCCTGAGATAGGGCTTAAATATTAATATACGAGGGGAATGTCTTATGACAACATATACGAGTGAAATGAGAAAAACTTTAGTTTCAGAAGAAGATGTAGATATTTTAAAAATTATGGCGCATCCAATCCGACTGCAAATTGTAAATGAATTAAGTACGAGAAAAACTTGTAATGTAACACAATTAACAGAGTTACTGAATATTCCGCAATCTACTGTTTCACAACATCTATCAAAAATGAAGGGTAAAGTGTTACGAGCAGAGAGAAGAGGTTTAGAAATTTATTATCATATTAACAATTTAAAAGCGAGTAAGATTGTTAATGTTTTAGGGTATATAAACTAGTGAAATATTTTTATATAAAATAGCCCCTGCTGTTGAGCAGGGGCTATTTTGTGTTGTTTTATGTATTTGTATTTAAAACTTTATAGTTTTTATGATTTACAATTGTTCGATCAAATTCAAAAGTACCACCGCTTACATTTGTAATTTCAACTAAGACCGATTCAGTATAAAGTTTTAATACAGATCCTGTAATCTTTAAATTATTTCGTTGAAAAAGTATAGTATCCCCTACGTTTGCTTTCATAGTACCTCCTCATTAAAGACAGAAATATTTTTTTATTATATATATTAAACCACGGATAGATATATTAGTGAATATTTAGTTTTATTTATTGGAAAAAAATTTGTTCTCTAATTGAAGAGTATAAAGTATTCCTATGTTAAAAGTTATATTTTATTTAAGTTTATCCCGCTATTTGCTGGGCAGTAAGACCCCCGCCTCAAAATTCAGTGGAAGCAAAGAAGTTAGGCGAGGGCTGATTAAAGTTTCACTGTATTATAAGCAAAGTAAATTGTTTTCAGCATTAGCGAAACTGTAAATGTCAAGATAAACATGTACATTTTCGCTTGTTTAAGCATGTACAAAATCAATCATTTTCTTTGCTAAAATGATCTTTAATTCGATAGGATTGTCCTACAATAC
>NZ_JAKUFX010000278.1:0-959 GCF_022663635.1 Bacillus cereus group sp. BfR-BA-01356
TGATATGCTCCCCCTATAGTAGACAGAAAAAAGAAAGCTTTATATCCTGTCTACTATAAGGGGGATTTTTTTATGGGGAAAATTAGAAGAACATATGATGAAACATTTAAGAAAAAGGCTATAGATTTATATTTTAAAGAAGGCATGGGTTATACCCAAATAGGAAAAACACTAAGCATTGATGAAAAAAACGTACGTAGATGGGTAAAACGTTTCAAAGAAGAGGGTATCAAAGGCTTAGAAGAGAAACGTGGAAAGGCTACTGGAGGAACAAAGGGGCGACCTAAAAATTGTCCAAAGGAGCCTACAGAAAGAATCAAATATTTAGAAACAGAGAATGAAATGCTAAAAAAGCTATTGGGAATGTTAAAGGAGGGATGAAAGCTGCACCAGCATACAAAAAATATGAAATCATACAAGAAATGTCCAAAGGTATGCGTTCAATACAGCTACTGTGTAAAATCGCGGAAGTATCTAGAAGCGGATATTACAAGTGGTTAAAAAGGCAAAGCAATCCTTCTCCGAAGGAGATAGAAGATGAAAAAATAAAGAATAAAATTTTGGAATGTTATAACCAAGTGAAGGGTATCTACGGATACCGAAGAATAACTGTGTGGTTAAAGATGAAACATGGGATCGTCGTAAACCACAAGAGAGTTCAACGACTAATGAATAGGATGAAACTTAAAGCAATTATCAGAAAAAAACGACCTTATTTTGTATCAAAAGAAGCATATGTAGTCTCAAAGAATTACTTGAATCGAGATTTTAAAGCGGAACAACCAAATGAAAAATGGGTAACAGATATTACTTACCTTATTTTTAATGGGAAAAAGCTATATCTATCCGCCATAAAGGACCTTTATAACAATGAAATTGTAGCTTATCATATTAGCCATCGTCATGATATACAACTAGTTATCGATACGCTAAACAAGGCGAAAAAACAACGAAACGTG
>NZ_JAKUFX010000279.1:0-930 GCF_022663635.1 Bacillus cereus group sp. BfR-BA-01356
TCGTTTATATATAAATCAGCGAGGTAAGGATACTATTCCAGATTTGTTTGTGCGTGTTTATAAGAATGGTGAGAGAAAAAGATTGAACAAGAGTGTATTTAATTATTGGTGTGACATATTTGCTAAGATGCTGAACGAAAAGGAAGGGAAGGAATTTAAAATGAATCCTCACTGTTTCCGACATAGCAGATTAGATAATTTGAAAGTACAAGGAGTGCCACTTGAAAAACTAAAATCACTCGCTAACCATTCTGATATTTCCACAACTGAATCTTATTTAAAAGATAGAAGTGAGGAAGATATTGCAGAGATATTTGGAATGGACCCAAGTTGCTTTGCAGCTTAAAAAGGAGAGGGAAAGATGGATCGTATTGATGTACTATTGAAAACATTTATAGCTACATTTGGTGGCTTCTGTGGGTATTTCTTGGGAGGATGGGATGCAACATTGAAAGTCTTAGTGACGATGGCAGTTATTGATTATTTAACTGGCATGATTGCAGCAGGTTATAACGGAGAATTAAAAAGCAAAGTTGGTTTCAAAGGCATCGCCAAAAAGGTGGTGCTTTTTATTTTGGTCGGTGCGGCCGCCCAGCTCGATACAGTACTTGGAAGTAACAATGCAATTCGTGAAGCGACAATCTTTTTTTTCATGGGGAATGAATTGCTTTCACTTTTAGAAAACGCTGGACGAATGGGTATCCCACTCCCGCAACCATTAACAAATGCAGTTGAAATTTTAGGTGGCAAACAAAAACAAGAAGAGAAAAAAGGAGATGTTCAATAATGAGACACATTGTAGATATTTCAAAATGGAATGGTGATATTAACTGGCCTGTGGCAAAACAATACATTGATTTCATCATCGCTCGTGTACAAGATGGTTCGAATTATGTAGATCCATTATATAAAGGATATGTACAATCCATG
>NZ_JAKUFX010000280.1:0-865 GCF_022663635.1 Bacillus cereus group sp. BfR-BA-01356
CGAGAGATTCATAAGAAAACGTCATCCTTTCTAGTCTAGCTTTTTTAGAAAGAATAACGTTTTTTTACACTTGGGGGTAGTGAAGATTTTTAAGTTGATGGGCATGTATGAAAATCCTTATTATGATAATAGCACATTTGCTTCACATTTCTATGACCCTGACAATGGGAAAACTTATATTCCGTATGCAAAGCAAGCAAAGGAAACAGGAGCTAAATATTTTAAATTAGCTGGTGAGTCTTATAAAAATAAAGATATGAAACAAGCGTTCTTCTATTTAGGATTATCTCTTCATTATTTAGGGGATGTAAACCAACCGATGCATGCGGCAAACTTTACGAATCTATCGTATCCACAAGGATTCCATTCTAAATATGAAAACTTTGTAGATACGATAAAAGATAATTATAAAGTAACGGATGGAAATGGATATTGGAACTGGAAAGGTACGAATCCAGAAGATTGGATTCATGGAGCAGCAGTAGTTGCGAAACAAGATTACGCTGGCATTGTAAATGATAATACGAAAGATTGGTTCGTGAGAGCTGCTGTATCACAAGAATATGCAGATAAATGGCGCGCTGAAGTTACACCAATGACAGGTAAGCGTTTAATGGATGCACAACGTGTTACTGCTGGATATATTCAGCTTTGGTTTGATACGTACGGAAATCGTTAAGTATTTAAAAAAGGTCAAATCTCAGAATAGAGTATTTGGCCTTTTTATCACTATACAATACATGGGGGTATGAAACGCATGCCCATCAACTTAAAAATCTTCACTACCCCCAAGTGTAAAAAAACGTTATTCTTTCTAAAAAAGCTAGACTAGAAAGGATGACGTTTTCTTATGAATCTCTCGATT
>NZ_JAKUFX010000281.1:0-863 GCF_022663635.1 Bacillus cereus group sp. BfR-BA-01356
GAACACGGAAGTTAAGCTCTCTAGCGCCGATGGTAGTTGGGACCTTGTCCCTGTGAGAGTAGGACGTCGCCAAGCAACTAAAAACACAAGTCATTTGACTTGTGTTTTTTTATTTCCCATGAAATAGATTTGGTTCCATTAATAAAAAATTTGAAATATAGTAAGGAATTTTTTGAGCAGAAATACTTAGAAATTGATAAATAAATGGATAATCTTCAGAACCATAACTTCCAAGTAAGTCATACCACCAATCTGTTTCATATCTAGAAATCATGCTTAAATTATAGAGCAATAAATAATGAATGAGGAGTTCAGGTAATATTGGCTTAGGATTTCTAGGGTCAGTCGTAAGTGGCAAATAATAAGTATTAGTAAGATGTTCATAGTATAAAGGAGTACTGTACATAGGATTCCATGATTGAATGGGCGCTGTAAAAAGTAAATTCGATTCATTAGTCTTCTCAGGTACGTGTTGTATTGATAAATGCTTACAAGATGTTTCAATGTAACGAGAAAATCTCTCTTTAGTCATATGTAATCGATCTAGTAGGTTGACTGAAAAGGAGAGCTCATTTTTAATTGTTGAATCAATTTTATATAAAGTTGATCCTTTTTGACTATAACGAAATAAATTTTGTAATTCTGGAATATTTCCCATTAGTTCTAACATGTTAAATTTTTCTGCTTCTAAGTGTTTCATGTGAAACAGTTGTTCTGCAACATGAGTAAACAATCCGTTTTTTTGTACCTTCACCCATGCCCATCAACTTAAAAATCTTCACTACCCCCAAGTGTAAAAAAACGTTATTCTTTCTAAAAAAGCTAGACTAGAAAGGATGACGTTTTCTTATGAATCTCTCGAT
>NZ_JAKUFX010000282.1:0-842 GCF_022663635.1 Bacillus cereus group sp. BfR-BA-01356
ACAGAAAGATTCCAAGAAAAACTTCACGGCCTTTCCCCGATAGAATATCGGGAAAAGGCCGTGGCATAATACTCTTTTTATTACTGTCTACTTGACAGGGAGATGACCATTCCTCGCTCTTTTTTTATTTGTCATAAACAATATATGATGAAATTTAAGCGATTCTAAATACAGTAAGGCGGATATTAGTATTTCCTGTCGCAGGGATTGTAATCTCATTAAGAGTAGATTGGACAGAAATTCTTGCACCAGCTGCTAATGTTTCGATTGTAGTAAATGAAAGTGAGTCGCCTATTAAATTTGAAGAGAAATTATCAGTTGCGACTGCTCCATTAATTGAAATGCCTACTCCGAGTGGAGCGCATCCTGGCGCAGTTGTAGAAATGGATACGCTAATTACATAAATACCACCGTTAATAACAGTAACTGTATCTGTGCCGTTGAAGATAATATTGTTTACGTTAATTGCAGTACTAAAAATAAAGTTATTAAATTGCAGTACTGTTTGCTGAATATTGTTTGTTACAACAATTGTTGCTATAGGGAAGCTAGGTCCAGTTGGCCCAGTAGGTCCGGTAGGTCCACCAGAAGGTCCAGTAGGTCCAGTAACTCCTATGCCAGTAGCGCCGGTAGCACCCGTTGGTCCTTGAATGCCTTGAGGTCCGGTAGCGCCCGTGTTACCTCGAGGCCCAGTGGCGCCGGTAGCACCAGTAGCACCCGTGTTACCTTGAACGCCTTGAGGTCCAGTAGCGCCGGTAGCACCAGTAGCACCCGTGTAACCTTGAACGCCTTGAGGTCCAGTAGCACCGGTAGCACCCGTGTTACCTTGAACAACCTGAGGT
>NZ_JAKUFX010000283.1:0-790 GCF_022663635.1 Bacillus cereus group sp. BfR-BA-01356
AAAATTATTCTTTTGTATAGTAATACTTTAATCCTTTAGCATCCAACCACGCTGTTGCTTTATCTAGCTCGCTACCTTGACGATAATCCGACTCGAAATAAACAAGCCCCTGACGATCTCCGCGGGAAACAATTTTTGAAGTGTATCCAAGCTTATCCATCATTTGAATCATTTCAGGAATTAAATTTACACCAAATTCATAAGTAACCACCTTATTATGTTTGTTCACGATAATCTCCACTCCTTCTTCTTTATACGATTTATTTGTAAACCAATCTAACGACTTGCTTCCAATTAATTCATTCAAATCACACTTTCCAATACCAGGTACATTTCCTGTTTCAGTGTATTGCCAGATATCACATGGATAAGCTGGCCTATTTCCGCCATAACGAGGAATCCATACAAAGTCAGATTTTACATTTGCCATTCCGAATGGAGCATACATATGGTGGCCAACATATAAACCAACTTTCTTAGCACCCAATCGACGTAATTCATCGATAAAAGCCTGTGTACCTGCTCGCATATCATCCATTGTTTTCACTTCTACATCAGCCACCCAGACTGTTGCGCTCTTATCTCCGCGATTCCAGAAGTCTCGAGCTTCTACACGTGCGTCATTCTCAGAAACGAAACGACAGAATGCGTAGTTACCAAAAGGAATACCATGTTGCTTCATGGATTGTACATATCCTTTATATAATGGATCTACATAATTCGAACCATCTTGTACACGAGCGATGATGAAATCAATGTATTGTTTTGCCACAGGCCAGTTAATATCACC
>NZ_JAKUFX010000284.1:0-784 GCF_022663635.1 Bacillus cereus group sp. BfR-BA-01356
TTTTCCCCTTTAGGTTTCCCTTCTAGGTGAGGTGATTGGTAATAGGTCTTTCGTGAGTTAACCTAGATTAGTGCTATTTAATCAATTCTAAATCTACCCTTATGGGCGCACATACATCTCGATCAAATCGTCGAAGGTGACATCTTTTTGTGGATTATGCAGTTTTAATAAGTAGATATGTTGCTTAAGGTGGTTACGCTGCGCTTGTTCAAAGAATGCATTGTTAGATTCAGACAAACCTTGAATAACCATTGCGAAAACTTCTGCTACTTTATCAACCGGTCCACGCAGAATGTTTATATTTTTGGTATCAGGATTGGTTGGATCAATGTAGTAAACCGAGCTTGCAGGAATCTTATGTGCTTGAACTAATTTATATACCTTTTGACATAAATCATTACTGGGTTCAATAACAGTGACACCATTTAAAAATGTTCCTTTTACTTCTTCTGTATCATAATCGTTCTTTTTATACGCAGTTTCGAACTTATTTATGAAACGCACCATCCAGTGTAAATCTTGATTTATCATAGGAATAATTAAACTTGATGTTTTACCAGAACCAATTGGACCAATAATGATACCATTTAACGTTCTATCTTTCCCCTTAATCCGGACCATTTCTTTATGCTCAATATGCGGTCCAATTTCCACATCAGGGTATATCTGTTCTTCTTGGCTATTAAACCACTTTTGCAACTTATGATTTTTATATTCGTATTTTTGTACCCACTTTAAGATTTCTTCTCTGTAACGGACAATATGGCCACTATACCAAAGAGTA
>NZ_JAKUFX010000285.1:0-784 GCF_022663635.1 Bacillus cereus group sp. BfR-BA-01356
TTTTCCCCTTTAGGTTTCCCTTCTAGGTGAGGTGATTGGTAATAGGTCTTTCGTGAGTTAACCTAGATTAGTGCTATTTAATCAATTCTAAATCTACCCTTATGGGCGCACGTACATATCTATTAAGTCATCAAAGGTCACATCTTTTTGTGGGTTATGTAGTTTTAATAAATAAATATGTTGCTTAAGGTGGTTTCGTTGTGCTTGTTCAAAGAATGCATTATTTGATTCCGACAAACCCTGGATAACCATTGCAAAAACCTCGGCTACTTTATCAACTGGTCCACGTAAAATATTAATGTTTTTGGTATCAGGGTTTGTGGGATCAATATAATAAATTGAACTTTCAGGAATTTTGTGTGCTTGTACTAACTTAAATACCTTTTGACATAAATCATTACTCGGTTCAATAACAGTTATCCCATTTAAAAATGTTCCTTTTACTTCTTCGGTATCATAATTATTCTTTTTATACGTATTTTCAAACTTATTTATAAAACGTACCATCCAGTGTAAATCTTGATTAATCATTGGAATAATTAAACTAGATGTCTTACCAGAACCAATAGGACCAATAATAATTCCATTTAGGGTTCTATCTTTCCCTTTGATTCGAATCATTTCTTTGTGCTTAATATGAGGCCCTATCTCAACATCAGGATATATTTGTTTCTCTTGGCTATTAAACCACTTTTGCAACTTATGATTTTTATATTCGTATTTTTGTACCCACTTTAAGATTTCTTCTCTGTAACGGACAATATGGCCACTATACCAAAGAGTA
>NZ_JAKUFX010000286.1:0-767 GCF_022663635.1 Bacillus cereus group sp. BfR-BA-01356
TTGAACTACCCCCACTTTCACTTCGTTTAGAAGTGAGGGATTCCTAAGTAAAGAGTTCTATCGAACTCTAATTGATTAGGCTATCCCCGCAGTCCTTGCGGTTAGAAGCCTTATCGCTTCATTCTTTAAATTGATACTTGCGTTAATATCCCTATCATGATGTGTACGGCAAGAAGGGCAGTCCCATTTACGTAGGTTTAGATTTTTAACGTCTTTGTTTTGGTATCCACAACAAGAACATAATTGACTAGAAGCAAAGGTTTTCGATACGACAATAACTTGTTTGCCGTACCATTTTGCTTTATATTCCAACATGGTCCGAAACTGTGACCAAGATACCTCGCTAATGGCTTTTGCTAACTTATGATGTTTTAACATATTCGATACCTGCAAATCCTCTATACCGATAACATCGTGGTTTTTGATGATTTCGGTTGAGATTTTGTCCAGGTAATCTTTTCTAGCATTTGCCATGTATTCATGGATTCTAGCTACCTTTACTCGTTGTTTATTCCAGGGAGAAGATCCTTTTATTCTTCTAGAAAGAACACACTGTGCTTTCGCCAACTTCTCTTCTAATGATCGAAAAAACTTCGGATTTTTATAGATGGTTCCATCTGACAAAATGGCGAAATCTTTTAGTCCCACATCCATTCCAATGTAAGATTGTGTTTTCGGAAGTTCTTGCACTTCTGTTTCAACTAACAATGACACAAAGTATTTGCCAGAAGGGTTACGTCTAACTGTAGCATTTAAAATACGCCCCT
>NZ_JAKUFX010000287.1:0-709 GCF_022663635.1 Bacillus cereus group sp. BfR-BA-01356
CTAGAATGGGAGTTTCACCCATAAAATTCGAACAAATAGTTAGGCTGTGTAAGAGTCAGCCCCTCCATTTCACGCCGCTACGTTTATAGGAGAACTTGGCGTACCATAATCCGGGAACTCATCCACAATAATGTGATGGTAAGGCGAGACGTTTGGTTCCCTACGGAATACCGCATTCTGCATACTCAGCAATACAAATTTTCCTAATACGTTTGAAAGGTCTGCTAATTCCCCTTTCGCAGTATTCACAAGTAAAATACCACCTTGTTCCAAATGTGTATCGAAATCAAAATCAGATTTTCCAAACAAAACACGACGTATTAAAACGTTTGAAGCTAAATCTTTTAAGATGTTGCGTAAACCTTTTACATATTCTTCTTCTCTGTCATAATGCATCGGTTGTCCGCGGTATTTTCCTGATTTATAAACTGCTGGTTCCCCTTGAAAATCCATCTTTTCACGAATAGTATTATCAAACCACTCGTCAATTCCTTTTATAATCTTATATTCGTTTTTTTGGTCACGTGAAGCAGCTCCGGTTTGAACAAAATCATATAACTTTTCGACCTGTACCTTTAATAGTTTATGCATACGGTGAACACGTTCTACATCGTCGTAGGGTAAGCGCCCAACGCCTTTTCACATTACTGTGATAGGTTTTCAAACGCTCCCCTCCGAACCGTACGTACATGTTTCCATGTATACGGCT
>NZ_JAKUFX010000288.1:0-588 GCF_022663635.1 Bacillus cereus group sp. BfR-BA-01356
TTGATAGATAATGAAGCACAGCTCCAAGATAAGTTAGACCTAATATACAAAAAGGCCAAAGAAGATAACTCTTCTTTTCATGGCATGATAGAACTAATGAAAAACAAGCAGACTATTAAAACGGCAATTCACAACATTAAAAGCAATCGTGGGAGTAAAACGGTCGGAATTGACAAGAAAGACGTGAACTACTACCTGCAAATGGAAACGGAACAGCTTATCAAACTCATTTGGGAACACATAGACAACTACAAACCTAAACCCGTTCGAAGGTATTATATTGACAAGGGCAATGGTAAAAAGCGTCCTTTAGGGATCCCAGCCATGATAGATAGGATAATCCAAGAAACAGCAAGAATGGTGTTAGAACCCATAGCGGAGGCGAAGTTTTTCAACCATAGTTACGGTTTTCGTCCCTATCGTTCATGTCACTATGCAATAGGCAGAATCTTGAATACCATTTCTAGGTCAAAAACATACGTAGCCATCGAAGGTGACATCAAAAGTTTCTTTGACCATATTAACCATAATAAACTTGTTGAAATAATGTGGAATATGGGCATAAAGGATAAGAGATTCCTAACTATT
>NZ_JAKUFX010000289.1:0-553 GCF_022663635.1 Bacillus cereus group sp. BfR-BA-01356
GATCCTAAAAAAAAGCCCGTCCCTATCGTACAACCAATCCCAATAAGTGAGAGTTGCCACCATTTTAAATCTTTTTTTTCTTTCGTTTCATTATTAACATCATGACAGGTCATATCACTATTCTCCTTTATTCATTTTGAGAATGTCCCTCATGATCACTTAAATACTTCTCAGCAAGCTTTTCAACAACATCAATGACATCATGGGCCTTTATTTTATGATTTGCTACTCTTTCACTTCCTACAGAAATCTCAACTGTAAATAACGCTTCATATTTCATTTTTTCTGCTCCTTTCGTATCAAATACAACCTCGCATCTTTTATCCTTTTATTTCGCAAAAATTAATTATGTATTTAAAACCTCGTGAGTCTAAAAGTTAAACAAATAAATTCGAGTTATAGTTGTAAATCTAAAAATATTCTAACGCTACTAAGCTTATTTACTAAAAAAATGTATGAGAAAGGAGAGACAGCATGCCTCTCCTCTATATCCATTTCGTATATAAAATTAACGAGTAACGCCACCGCCAAGTTGTTGCTCAGCTAATGATAC
>NZ_JAKUFX010000290.1:0-526 GCF_022663635.1 Bacillus cereus group sp. BfR-BA-01356
GTCAGGTATTAACGAAAGTTTATGTTCTTGCATTTGATCGATATTATCATATAAATCTTTATAATTAGCCCCCATTTTATTCCATTGTTGCTGAATACTTGTTAGAGACATTATTGCTTGATCCACTGTCTGATACAAATATGTTAGAGTGTCTTTCGTATTAGTAAGTGAAATAACCGCTTGATTAGCCAGATCAGCTTTCATACTTAATTCTCCGATTTTATTCGAAATTTCATTATAAGAATTCATATGATTAGATGCCTCGACACCAGCTGCTGTTCCTAAACCGATACCAGCTGCTCCTAGAGCTGTAAGACCGCCAACAACAGCTGGTGTAGCTGTACCACCAGTCACAACAATTACTACCGCTCCTGCAATCGTTCCAATAACTAAAATAGCTGCTCCTAGTCCACCGCCAATTGACCAGGCTAATACATTATCAAAATGTGATTTCTGTGTAGAACGTAAATTCTCAATTTCGGCCTGAAGTTGTGGGACTAGTGCTTGTTTTCCCGCTAATATAGCC
>NZ_JAKUFX010000291.1:0-523 GCF_022663635.1 Bacillus cereus group sp. BfR-BA-01356
AAGTGAATAATAATTTTCCTTATAAACTACTTGCTGTATCGACGTTTTTAACCCTGACAACAACTACTGTAGTTTCACCAGTAGCTGCTTTTGCAAGTGAAAGTAAAATAGAACAAACCAGTACGGAAGATATATCTCTTTCTGTAAACAGTGAAAAGATGAAAAAAGCTTTGCAAGATGCTGGGGTATTTGCAAAATCCATGAATGATTACTCTTATTTGTTAATTAATAATCCAGATGTTAACTTTGAAGGAATTGATATTAAAGGATATACAAATCTACCTAGTCAAATTGCACAAGATCAAAAGAATGCAAGAGAGCATGCTACAAAATGGGATGCTCACATAAAAAAACAACTTTTAGATACCCTTACAGGAATTGTAGAGTATGATACCACATTTGACAATTATTACGATACATTAGTAGAAGCAATTAATGAAGGAGATGCAGATACATTAAAAGAAGGCATTACAGATTTACAAGGTGAGATTAAACAAAACCAAGCATATACACAGAATTTAAT
>NZ_JAKUFX010000292.1:0-522 GCF_022663635.1 Bacillus cereus group sp. BfR-BA-01356
CCTTTTTGGAGCCAGCCGCCTAAGGTGGGACAGATGATTGGGGTGAAGTCGTAACAAGGTAGCCGTATCGGAAGGTGCGGCTGGATCACCTCCTTTCTATGGAGAATTGATAAGCGCTGCTTATCAATATAAGTTTCCGTGTTTCGTTTTCGTTTAGTTTTGAGAGTTCAATTCAGTATTGACTCTTAAATGAGGATATGATATAAATAAATCCTGCAATTTGTATGGGCCTATAGCTCAGCTGGTTAGAGCGCACGCCTGATAAGCGTGAGGTCGATGGTTCGAGTCCATTTAGGCCCACCATACATTTTGGGGCCTTAGCTCAGCTGGGAGAGCGCCTGCCTTGCACGCAGGAGGTCAGCGGTTCGATCCCGCTAGGCTCCACCAAAAAGCTATTTTAAATAGCAAATGGTATGTTCTTTGAAAACTAGATAACAGTGTAGCTCATATTTTTTAATTTTTAGTTTGGTTAAGTTAGAAAGGGCGCACGGTGGATGCCTTGACACTAGGAGTCGATGAAGG
>NZ_JAKUFX010000293.1:0-513 GCF_022663635.1 Bacillus cereus group sp. BfR-BA-01356
ATGGTGTTCAAAATGGAAATGTCATTCATATTGCGATGAGCTTTTTAATTTAGATATTACAGATTAAGCGTGCATAAGCAGGCTTTTTTATTTTGTATAAAATAGGGCTTTTATTTGGAAAGGAGTTGAGCCAATGCCAGAGCAAAAACATGATGATTTTAAAGAACTACTAGTAGGGTTAACAAGGGTAGAAACAAAGTTAGACACACTTGGTAACGTTAAGGATGTTGCTATTGAAGCGCAGCAATCAGCGAAAAGCGCTCATTTACGGATTGATCGATTAGATAAATTAGTATTCTGGATTGGTACTACAGTAGTTGGAGCTATTATCACTGGTGGGATAATGGCTCTTTTTAAATTCGCAGGGAAGTGATCGTATATACGGTCACTTTTTTTATTGAGAGACCAACTATGAAAAGTCAAGGGGACATTTTCAAAAAATATTGCTAGAGGATTTTGAAAATAAATCCACTGGATTCGATAGGAAGTGGCTAAACGTCTTCATAAAGTATT
>NZ_JAKUFX010000294.1:0-506 GCF_022663635.1 Bacillus cereus group sp. BfR-BA-01356
GGTCGGCAACACTCTATCTACAAATTTAAGTATCTCATAAAAATAGATACTCTTGGGTTTATAGGTACATCCCGTCCCTAAAAAACCTAACTTAATCATACGAGGAGGTGAGAATATGAAAAATCTTGATGCAGCATCAATTAGTCGCTATGTCATATTGGTGATTGCTGTGATTAATAGTGTCTTAAATCTTGTCGGATACCAAACGATTGATGACAAAGTTACAAACGATTTAGTAGCCGTAATTACAGGCGCATTTACTTTGTATATGGCGTGGAAGAACAACTATTTGAGTAACAAAGGATTACAACAAAAAGATGTATTAGAAAAAAATAACTTACACTAAAAGGAGATGTTTAATAATGAGACACGTTGTAGATATTTCAAAATGGAACGGTGATATTAACTGGCCTGTGGCAAAACAATACATTGATTTCATCATCGCTCGTGTACAAGATGGTTCGAATTATGTAGATCCATTATATAAAGGATATGTACAATCCATG
>NZ_JAKUFX010000295.1:0-460 GCF_022663635.1 Bacillus cereus group sp. BfR-BA-01356
AGCATACTCTCGCGTACTTGAACGTGATATGAAACGAATTCAACAATCGCGTCAACATTTATATGAAGTAAATATGGGGGCAACTGCAGTTGGTACAGGCTTAAATGCAGACCCAGAATATATTGAAGCAGTTGTAAAACATTTAGCTGCAATTAGTGAATTACCGCTTGTTGGTGCAGAAGATTTAGTAGATGCGACACAAAATACGGATGCTTATACTGAAGTATCTGCAGCGCTTAAAGTATGTATGATGAATATGTCTAAAATTGCAAATGACCTTCGCTTAATGGCATCAGGTCCACGTGTTGGTTTAGCGGAAATTATGTTACCAGCTCGTCAACCAGGTTCTTCTATTATGCCAGGGAAAGTAAACCCTGTTATGCCAGAAGTTATTAATCAAATTGCGTTCCAAGTAATAGGTAATGATCATACAATTTGCCTTGCTTCAGAAGCAGGACAA
>NZ_JAKUFX010000296.1:0-441 GCF_022663635.1 Bacillus cereus group sp. BfR-BA-01356
TCCGCTTCCTCACTACTACGAGACCGCTGCCACTTGCATTGTTTCAAGCAGGATCACACTCCCTATGGCAATGCAAGCTTCCCAAGTTCCATTTGTTCTATCCCTTATTTTTACATTCCTTTAGGTGCCCACTTTACGCCGACGGTACTCACCAGTCTTGAGTAGCTCTAACATACTGGTTCAGCATAATCGGTAATTACGAAACCGATTATGTGCAAGGATTAGAACTTCGAGCCTCTCCTTGTTCCCGTTATTCCTTCCGATTGCTCACGTTAAGAAGGGATTCCCTCACGACGCTTCAAAACATGGATTCCTTTCGTCACCATTGGAATGTTTTTAAAGACCACCGCACCATATAGGCATTAGTGAGTTGTGCCATCAGGTTACGACCTTACCTAACTTCAGACCCTAACTCGTGTGTAAGTTAGCGCATGTAGGGGT
>NZ_JAKUFX010000297.1:0-424 GCF_022663635.1 Bacillus cereus group sp. BfR-BA-01356
TCGGCGGTTCGATCCCGTCATCCTCCACCATTTAGCCGACTTAGCTCAATTGGTAGAGCAACTGACTTGTAATCAGTAGGTTGGGGGTTCAAGTCCTCTAGTCGGCACCAGTTTTTATTGTAAGAGCCATTAGCTCAGTTGGTAGAGCATCTGACTTTTAATCAGAGGGTCGAAGGTTCGAGTCCTTCATGGCTCACCATTTTAATTAATATGCGGGTGTGGCGGAATTGGCAGACGCACTAGACTTAGGATCTAGCGCCTTTGGCGTGGGGGTTCGACTCCCTTCACCCGCACTTTTAATAAAATATCTCAAACATGTCTTGCGGAAGTAGTTCAGTGGTAGAATACAACCTTGCCAAGGTTGGGGTCGCGGGTTCGAATCCCGTCTTCCGCTCCAATTTTCAATATGACATGCCGGGGTGGC
>NZ_JAKUFX010000298.1:0-389 GCF_022663635.1 Bacillus cereus group sp. BfR-BA-01356
CACCGTGCGGGTTCGACCCCCGCCCTCGGCACCATATGCGCCCGTAGCTCAATTGGATAGAGCGTTTGACTACGGATCAAGAGGTTAGGGGTTCGACTCCTCTCGGGCGCGTTTTCTTTCGGGAAGTGGCTCAGCTTGGTAGAGCACCTGGTTTGGGACCAGGGGGTCGCAGGTTCAAATCCTGTCTTCCCGATACTTGTTTGGGGCCTTAGCTCAGCTGGGAGAGCGCCTGCCTTGCACGCAGGAGGTCAGCGGTTCGATCCCGCTAGGCTCCACCATTAGTTCTTTGAAAACTGAACGAAACAAACAACGTGAAACGTCAATTTTTATTTTAGATGCTAGACAAACTAACTTTATTGGAGAGTTTGATCCTGGCTCAGGATGAACGC
>NZ_JAKUFX010000299.1:0-388 GCF_022663635.1 Bacillus cereus group sp. BfR-BA-01356
GAAGCATGGTGACATGTGGAGCTGACGAATACTAATAGATCGAGGACTTAACCATATAATATGAAGCAATGTTATCTAGTTTTGAAAGAATATAAAAAACTTGTTGACTTTAAAAGTTAAATGAGTTACAATGATTCTTGTCTTAAATGAATACAGTCTGGTAATGATGGCAGAGAGGCCACACCCGTTCCCATACCGAACACGGAAGTTAAGCTCTCTAGCGCCGATGGTAGTTGGGACCTTGTCCCTGTGAGAGTAGGACGTTGCCAGGCAATCCGGAGGATTAGCTCAGCTGGGAGAGCACCTGCCTTACAAGCAGGGGGTCGGCGGTTCGATCCCGTCATCCTCCACCATTTAGCCGACTTAGCTCAATTGGTAGAGCAACTGA
>NZ_JAKUFX010000300.1:0-372 GCF_022663635.1 Bacillus cereus group sp. BfR-BA-01356
AGCGAATGAAGATCGCTTAAAAGAGTATGTTGAGAAAAGTGTAGGAATTATTACAGCCGTGAACCCTCATATCGGTTATGAAGCAGCAGCTCGCGTTGCGAAAGAAGCAATTGCAACAGGCCAATCCGTTCGAGAACTTTGTGTGAAAAATGGTGTATTGTCACAAGAAGACTTAGAGTTAATTCTAGATCCATTCGAGATGACACACCCAGGGATTGCAGGAGCAACTCTTTTAAAGAAAAATTAAAAGAAGAGGGGGACAATTGGTCATCTCCCTGTCAAGTAGACAGTAATAAAAAGAGTATTATGCCACGGCCTTTTCCCGATATTCTATCGGGGAAAGGCCGTGAAGTTTTTCTTGGAATCTTTCTG
>NZ_JAKUFX010000301.1:0-372 GCF_022663635.1 Bacillus cereus group sp. BfR-BA-01356
TCTATTATAGATGGGTTTAACAATGAAATTGTAAGTTATAAAATAGCTGAGACACAGGATGTTTCTCTTGTATTAGATACTCTAAAAGAGGCTTTAAAAAAGCGAAATGTGATTGATACGATTTTACATTCGGATCAAGGAAAGGTGTATACATCAAAACAATTTCAAACATATGCCAAAGAAAAAGGCATTATCACAAGCATGTCTCGTACAGGAAACTGCCATGATAATGCCCTCATAGAATCCTTTCATTCTCATTTAAAATCCGAAGGATTCTATGCGCAAAATATAAAACAATCGAATAATGCTAGTATAATACAAACTGTGGATGAATACATCCACTACTATAATAATGAACGGATTCAGAGAAAA
>NZ_JAKUFX010000302.1:0-366 GCF_022663635.1 Bacillus cereus group sp. BfR-BA-01356
AGGAAAAGAAGAAATAATGAAAATGATAAAGGAATGGCAATCAATTTTTACAATTGCAGAACTGTGTTCCATATTTAATATTTCACGTGCTACTTATTATCGTTGGAAAAATCAGGAGAAAACAGTAACTAACCATGAAGAAAAAAACGTAATAGAAATATGTCAACATCATAAATATCGGTATGGATATCGTCGGGTTACAGCTTGTCTACGTGATCAATTTAACATCGTAATGAATCATAAAAAAGTATTACGTATCATGAGAAAATACAACGTATTATCTCGGGTTAGAAAAAAGAAAAAGATATTTGTGCTCGGTCATGAACCAGTGGTAGCTAAAAATAGAATACAACGGAGATTTAAAGC
>NZ_JAKUFX010000303.1:0-345 GCF_022663635.1 Bacillus cereus group sp. BfR-BA-01356
ATTTTACATAAAATACTGGTCTAGTTTCGTGATGTCTTTTTTAAGCAATTTGTCCTTTGATAACTTCAAAAGATATTATTTTTCAGTTGACATACTACCGCAGGTCTTTCATTTTGATACACCTAATTATAACTAAATATAACTAATTATAACTAGTTATAATTGAATATAATTTGAACATATATCTATTTTTAAAAAATAGGAGAAATATTCTTTTCTTTGTTACAATGAAAGGCATGCCCATCAACTTAAGAGTGAGCACAACCTGAGCTTTCGACTCATCGGATCAAAACATTCCTAAAATAAAAGCATACTCTTAAAAATAAGCATCTCAAATAAACCCTA
>NZ_JAKUFX010000304.1:0-341 GCF_022663635.1 Bacillus cereus group sp. BfR-BA-01356
AAGAAAAAGCACCACCTTTTTGGCGATGCCTTTGAAACCAACTTTACTTTTTAATTCTCCGTTATATCCTGCTGCAATCATGCCAGTTAAATAATCAATAACTGCCATCGTCACTAAGATTTTCAATGTTGCATCCCATCCTCCCAAGAAATACCCACAGAAGCCACCAAAAGTGGCAATAAAAGTTTTTAATAGTACATCAATACGACCCACATTCTTTCCTCCTTTTCAAAATAAACAATCATGACTTTACAGTCCCACCCATATATGAAAAGAGGTGGGACTATTTATTTTCCAAGCTTTCCATACTGGTTATATAGATGGATACTTTAGTACGTGGC
>NZ_JAKUFX010000305.1:0-315 GCF_022663635.1 Bacillus cereus group sp. BfR-BA-01356
TAAAATGGGGGCTAATTATAAAGATTTATATGATAATATCGATCAAATGCAAGAACATAAACTTTCGTTAATACCTGACGATTTAAAAGCTGCTAAACAAAGTTGGAATGACATTCATAAGGACGCAGAATTCATTTCAAAAGACATTGCTTTTAAACAAGAAAAAACAAACTAAAAATTAATATATATTCATAGGAGGAATTAAAGTGAATAATAATTTTCCTTATAAACTACTTGCTGTATCGACGTTTTTAACCCTGACAACAACTACTGTAGTTTCACCAGTAGCTGCTTTTGCAAGTGAAAGTAAAATAG
>NZ_JAKUFX010000306.1:0-298 GCF_022663635.1 Bacillus cereus group sp. BfR-BA-01356
TTCTGTAACTAAACCTTTATCTAAACTTGATGGTAAATTTGTATCTGGTTTTTCTTCAGGTTTTGTTTCAGGTTTTGGATCTGGCTTCACTTCTGGTTTTTCTTCTGGTTTAGGATCTGGCTTCACTTCTGGTTTTTCTTCTGGTTTTGGGTCTGGCTTCACTTCTGGTTTTTCTTCTGGTTTTGGGTCTGGCTTCACTTCTGGTTTTTCTTCTGGTTTTGGATCTGGTTTCACTTCTGGTTTTGTTTCTTTTTCTACTGCATTAATAGAGTTATATAAGAATTGGCTATATTGTTCA
>NZ_JAKUFX010000307.1:0-296 GCF_022663635.1 Bacillus cereus group sp. BfR-BA-01356
CCTTCATCGACTCCTAGTGTCAAGGCATCCACCGTGCGCCCTTTCTAACTTAACCAAACTAAAAATTAAAAAATATGAGCTACACTGTTATCTAGTTTTCAAAGAACATACATTTATATATGAGAGATAGTTCTCTCAAAACTGAACAAAACGAAACACGGAAACTTTATTGATGAACAGCGTTCATCAATTCTCCATAGAAAGGAGGTGATCCAGCCGCACCTTCCGATACGGCTACCTTGTTACGACTTCACCCCAATCATCTGTCCCACCTTAGGCGGCTGGCTCCAAAAAGG
>NZ_JAKUFX010000308.1:0-272 GCF_022663635.1 Bacillus cereus group sp. BfR-BA-01356
AACGTCCTACTCTCACAGGGACAAGGTCCCAACTACCATCGGCGCTAGAGAGCTTAACTTCCGTGTTCGGTATGGGAACGGGTGTGACCTCTCTGCCATCATTACCAGACTTTTATCATTATAAACATTTCTTTCGAAATGTCAAGAAGAAATTTTAATATATATTCCTTCAAAACTAGATAACATTTGCTACATATTATATGGTTAAGTCCTCGATCTATTAGTATTCGTCAGCTCCACATGTCACCATGCTTCCACCTCGAACCTATCAA
>NZ_JAKUFX010000309.1:0-259 GCF_022663635.1 Bacillus cereus group sp. BfR-BA-01356
TTTGTTCCCTACAACGGCAATGTTTTCATTTGTTTGTTTTGTGGTATAAGATTGTACGTTGTTCTTCTTAGATTTAAAGCGCGGTGCGCTGTTTTGTTTTTTGAAAAAGCGTGTATAAGCATCCGCAAGGTTGCGAACAGACGACTGAATCGCAATACTATCCACTTCTTTTAGCCAAACAAGCTCTTTCTTCATGGCAGGTAGTTTGGCAGAGCATGTACCATAGGTCAAGCCTTTTCCTGTCTCTTTGTATGCTTGA
>NZ_JAKUFX010000310.1:0-251 GCF_022663635.1 Bacillus cereus group sp. BfR-BA-01356
TTTACATAAAATACTGGTCTAGTTTCGTGATGTCTTTTTTAAGCAATTTGTCCTTTGATAACTTCAAAAGATATTATTTTTCAGTTGACATACTACCGCAGGTCTTTTCTATTAAAATGAAGTTTTTATTTAACTTTCTTGCATAACATTTTCACTTCTACTCATACTATAGTTGTAACCTTAAGTTACAATGTATTGTGGGTATTGTTCTTGTTGGACGATAAAGCAGTTAGTTCATTGAGCTAGCTGCT
>NZ_JAKUFX010000311.1:0-228 GCF_022663635.1 Bacillus cereus group sp. BfR-BA-01356
TTTGATTCATATTCATAAAAAACACGTCACCCTTTCTCATTAACATAAGAAAATAGTAACGTGCTTTTAACTTCAAAAATAGTCTAAATCCTTAAGTTGATGGATGTGGGGACGCTACACATGCCCATCAACTTAAAAATCTTCACTACCCCCAAGTGTAAAAAAACGTTATTCTTTCTAAAAAAGCTAGACTAGAAAGGATGACGTTTTCTTATGAATCTCTCGATT
>NZ_JAKUFX010000312.1:0-227 GCF_022663635.1 Bacillus cereus group sp. BfR-BA-01356
TATTTTATAACTTACAATTTCATTGTTAAACCCATCTATAATAGATGAAAAATAAAGAGTCTTATTGCCGAACATCAAATACGTGATATCAGTGAACCATTTTTCATTAGGTTTGGTAGCTTTAAATCTCCGTTGTATTCTATTTTTAGCTACCACTGGTTCATGACCGAGCACAAATATCTTTTTCTTTTTTCTAACCCGAGATAATACGTTGTATTTTCTCATGA
>NZ_JAKUFX010000313.1:0-226 GCF_022663635.1 Bacillus cereus group sp. BfR-BA-01356
AGGGTTTATTTGAGATGCTTATTTTTAAGAGTATGCTTTTATTTTAGGAATGTTTTGATCCGATGAGTCGAAAGCTCAGGTTGTGCTCACTCTTAAGTTGATGGGCATGTGATACTACCCCACATCCATCAACTTAAGGTATATTTTTAAACAAAATGCGGTCTTTCCATATAGTTTTTTATTATCTTTTGTAGATTTTATAAAAGCGGGCATATCAAATAAACCC
>NZ_JAKUFX010000314.1:0-225 GCF_022663635.1 Bacillus cereus group sp. BfR-BA-01356
TCGAGAGATTCATAAGAAAACGTCATCCTTTCTAGTCTAGCTTTTTTAGAAAGAATAACGTTTTTTTACACTTGGGGGTAGTGAAGATTTTTAAGTTGATGGGCATGGGAGTGAACCCCACATCCATCAACTTAAGGTATATTTTTAAACAAAATGCGGTCTTTCCATATAGTTTTTTATTATCTTTTGTAGATTTTATAAAAGCGGGCATATCAAATAAACCCT
>NZ_JAKUFX010000315.1:0-225 GCF_022663635.1 Bacillus cereus group sp. BfR-BA-01356
TCAGGGTTTATTTGATATGCCCGCTTTTATAAAATCTACAAAAGATAATAAAAAACTATATGGAAAGACCGCATTTTGTTTAAAAATATACCTTAAGTTGATGGATGTGTGCTTATACCCCATGCCCATCAACTTAAGAGTGAGCACAACCTGAGCTTTCGACTCATCGGATCAAAACATTCCTAAAATAAAAGCATACTCTTAAAAATAAGCATCTCAAATAAA
>NZ_JAKUFX010000316.1:0-224 GCF_022663635.1 Bacillus cereus group sp. BfR-BA-01356
TAACCACTACACCACGGGACCATTTGGTTGCGGGGACAGGATTTGAACCTGCGACCTTCGGGTTATGAGCCCGACGAGCTACCGTGCTGCTCCACCCCGCGACAATATAAATAGCTTGGCGACGTCCTACTCTCACAGGGACAAGGTCCCAACTACCATCGGCGCTAGAGAGCTTAACTTCCGTGTTCGGTATGGGAACGGGTGTGACCTCTCTGCCATCATCA
>NZ_JAKUFX010000317.1:0-223 GCF_022663635.1 Bacillus cereus group sp. BfR-BA-01356
ATATCACCCATACAATTTTTATTAACATAACCTATCATTATCAATAGTTAACGATGCTAAAAATTTCGTTATGGGGTAATTAAAACTATTAGCTTGATAGGGATGTGCAAAGACCCCACATCCATCAACTTAAGGTATATTTTTAAACAAAATGCGGTCTTTCCATATAGTTTTTTATTATCTTTTGTAGATTTTATAAAAGCGGGCATATCAAATAAACCCT
>NZ_JAKUFX010000318.1:0-223 GCF_022663635.1 Bacillus cereus group sp. BfR-BA-01356
TGTTGCTAAACTTGTTTCTAACCATTCTGGAACGTTAACTGGTTTAGTTTCTTCTCCAGTGTTTGGTTTTTCCTCTGGCTTAACTTCTCCGCCAGTATTCGGTTTTTCTTCTGGCTTAACTTCTCCACCAGTATTCGGTTTTTCTTCTGGCTTAACTTCTCCACCAGTATTCGGTTTTTCTTCTGGCTTAACTTCTCCACCAGTATTCGGTTTTTCTTCTGGC
>NZ_JAKUFX010000319.1:0-223 GCF_022663635.1 Bacillus cereus group sp. BfR-BA-01356
TATCATGCCATGAAAAGAAGAGTTATCTTCTTTGGCCTTTTTGTATATTAGGTCTAACTTATCTTGGAGCTGTGCTTCATTATCTATCAAATGTCCTTTAATCCTCATTACGTCTCCCCATTATTCAAGCGATTGTAACGATGTGCTGTTTAATTCCCACTCTAGAAGAGGTTCATATAGACATTTGAAATATCCATTGTTATTCTGAATCGACTGGTCCCCT
>NZ_JAKUFX010000320.1:0-223 GCF_022663635.1 Bacillus cereus group sp. BfR-BA-01356
GGTAGAGAATGTTCCTGATAGAATTTTGAAGTACAAGAGAAGTGGGGAACAAATATCTGTCATTGGATCAGTTAAATATCTAGCAAATACAACAGTATTTGCAACCCTTCCCGCTGGATTTCGCCCTGTACAAAGTATTGCTTTCCCAGCACTTGCATATGGCAATGGACCAACAGTTTGTGAAGTTACAGTTAAAAGTGATGGTGGAATTTTCTTGAATGGT
>NZ_JAKUFX010000321.1:0-223 GCF_022663635.1 Bacillus cereus group sp. BfR-BA-01356
TTCATCTATTCCAGATGCTTGATTTTTTAAAATCGATTGCAAGATATCTTTATGACCTCCAAATGCTCGGACATCTTCTCCAATACTATCTCTTAACTTAGCTAGTTCTTGAATTAAATTCTGTGTATATGCTTGGTTTTGTTTAATCTCACCTTGTAAATCTGTAATGCCTTCTTTTAATGTATCTGCATCTCCTTCATTAATTGCTTCTACTAATGTATCG
>NZ_JAKUFX010000322.1:0-223 GCF_022663635.1 Bacillus cereus group sp. BfR-BA-01356
GATATATCACCCATACAATTTTTATTAACATAACCTATCATTATCAATAGTTAACGATGCTAAAAATTTCGTTATGGGGTAATTAAAACTATTAGCTTGATAGGGATGGGGCAGCACCACACATCCATCAACTTAAGGATTTAGACTATTTTTGAAGTTAAAAGCACGTTACTATTTTCTTATGTTAATGAGAAAGGGTGACGTGTTTTTTATGAATATGAAT
>NZ_JAKUFX010000323.1:0-223 GCF_022663635.1 Bacillus cereus group sp. BfR-BA-01356
AAGATATCAATTTAGACTTATGCAAAGTATGATTCAGTCAGATGAATTCCCATTTTATAGATTTGTTATAGATCATGAATTTGAAGAAGAACAAGTAAATGCCTTAAGAAAAATTTCAATTGCATTTCATGATCGATTAACTAGAGAAGAAGTTTCGATTTTTGCACAAAACGATCATTTGTTTTCTAAATTTAAACTTCCTTTAGATATGCTATATAGCCCA
>NZ_JAKUFX010000324.1:0-223 GCF_022663635.1 Bacillus cereus group sp. BfR-BA-01356
ATGAGGGTTCACGGCTGTAATAATTCCTACACTTTTCTCAACATACTCTTTTAAGCGATCTTCATTCGCTTCAATTCCTTTTAAGCAATTATCTGTAAAGGCACGGAAACCGTTATTCATAATGCTAATCGATTGCAGTAAGTTGAAAACAAGTACTGGTTCCATCACGTTTAATTCTAATTGTCCTGCTTCTGAAGCAAGGCAAATTGTATGATCATTACCT
>NZ_JAKUFX010000325.1:0-223 GCF_022663635.1 Bacillus cereus group sp. BfR-BA-01356
AACTAAAAATTAAAAAATATGAGCTACACTGTTATCTAGTTTTCAAAGAACATACATTTATATATGAGAGATAGTTCTCTCAAAACTGAACAAAACGAAACACGGAAACTTATATTGATGAACAGCGTTCATCAATTCTCCATAGAAAGGAGGTGATCCAGCCGCACCTTCCGATACGGCTACCTTGTTACGACTTCACCCCAATCATCTGTCCCACCTTAGG
>NZ_JAKUFX010000326.1:0-221 GCF_022663635.1 Bacillus cereus group sp. BfR-BA-01356
GCCATAAAGGACCTTTATAACAATGAAATTGTAGCTTATCATATTAGCCATCGTCATGATATACAACTAGTTATCGATACGCTAAACAAGGCGAAAAAACAACGAAACGTGTGTAAATGTCAAGATAAACATGTACATTTTCGCTTGTTTAAGCATGTACAAAATCAATCATTTTCTTTGCTAAAATGATCTTTAATTCGATAGGATTGTCCTACAATACT
>NZ_JAKUFX010000327.1:0-221 GCF_022663635.1 Bacillus cereus group sp. BfR-BA-01356
TATCTAGCTTAATATACATACTAACCACCTCAGAGTCAGTATGGAGAATCCAATTGAAAATGTACATATTTATTCAAGCGTTAATGTACATATTTAAGTTAGCATTTATAAAACGTGCAAGGGATTCTTTTGCATAGTGATCAAGGTTTCCAATACACTTCACGCCAATATAATGATTTCCTAAAAAAACATAAGATGAAAGCTAGTATGTCTAGAAAGGC
>NZ_JAKUFX010000328.1:0-218 GCF_022663635.1 Bacillus cereus group sp. BfR-BA-01356
CCATACAATTTTTATTAACATAACCTATCATTATCAATAGTTAACGATGCTAAAAATTTCGTTATGGGGTAATTAAAACTATTAGCTTGATAGGGATGTGGCGGTACCCCACATCCATCAACTTAAGGATTTAGACTATTTTTGAAGTTAAAAGCACGTTACTATTTTCTTATGTTAATGAGAAAGGGTGACGTGTTTTTTATGAATATGAATCAAAA
>NZ_JAKUFX010000329.1:0-218 GCF_022663635.1 Bacillus cereus group sp. BfR-BA-01356
TCGAGAGATTCATAAGAAAACGTCATCCTTTCTAGTCTAGCTTTTTTAGAAAGAATAACGTTTTTTTACACTTGGGGGTAGTGAAGATTTTTAAGTTGATGGGCATGTGCTATATAGCCCAGAAAAGCCTAATTTAGATGAGTTTAAACTATATATCACTAAGATTTTTTATCAAGAATTTGAATTGAAATACTTATTATTAAGTTTAAAAAAACAAT
>NZ_JAKUFX010000330.1:0-217 GCF_022663635.1 Bacillus cereus group sp. BfR-BA-01356
ACTTTATGAAGACGTTTAGCCACTTCCTATCGAATCCAGTGGATTTATTTTCAAAATCCTCTAGCAATATTTTTTGAAAATGTCCCCTTGACTTTTCATAGTTGGTCTTTCGATTTAGAATCATTGCTTGGACGTCTCGAGATATCTCTAGTGTGTACGCCGACCAACAACCTCGTGTATAAGAGCTAGTCCTGAATCGAAAGCCGCCCTAGAGCTA
>NZ_JAKUFX010000331.1:0-217 GCF_022663635.1 Bacillus cereus group sp. BfR-BA-01356
TTTGATTCATATTCATAAAAAACACGTCACCCTTTCTCATTAACATAAGAAAATAGTAACGTGCTTTTAACTTCAAAAATAGTCTAAATCCTTAAGTTGATGGATGTGTGGCGGTACCCCATCACTATCAAGCTAAGATTATACAATATCAAGTATAGTAGAGATTATTTCTTTTTTCTAAAAGCCAGGCTTAGAAAATTTAAAGGTTTGCATGCGA
>NZ_JAKUFX010000332.1:0-217 GCF_022663635.1 Bacillus cereus group sp. BfR-BA-01356
TAGAGATATATTGGTTAATACTATTACAGAATTATGGAATATGATCACAAGTGCAACTAGTACAGCGTGGGATTGGATTACTAATATAATCCGTGAAGCGTGGCAATGGATTACTAATATAATCCGTGAAGCGTGGCAATGGATAAAAGATACTGTTGAATCTTTCATCGGTCCTATTAGAGATAGTATTAAACAAAATTGGGACACGATTTCTAGC
>NZ_JAKUFX010000333.1:0-216 GCF_022663635.1 Bacillus cereus group sp. BfR-BA-01356
CCGTTCCCATACCGAACACGGAAGTTAAGCTCTCTAGCGCCGATGGTAGTTGGGACCTTGTCCCTGTGAGAGTAGGACGTCGCCAAGCAACTTTAAGACGAGTCAGAATGATATGCTCCCCCTATAGTAGACAGAAAAAAGAAAGCTTTATATCCTGTCTACTATAAGGGGGATTTTTTTATGGGGAAAATTAGAAGAACATATGATGAAACATTT
>NZ_JAKUFX010000334.1:0-216 GCF_022663635.1 Bacillus cereus group sp. BfR-BA-01356
TTGATTCATATTCATAAAAAACACGTCACCCTTTCTCATTAACATAAGAAAATAGTAACGTGCTTTTAACTTCAAAAATAGTCTAAATCCTTAAGTTGATGGATGTGTGGTCATACCCCATCCCTATCAAGCTAATAGTTTTAATTACCCCATAACGAAATTTTTAGCATCGTTAACTATTGATAATGATAGGTTATGTTAATAAAAATTGTATGG
>NZ_JAKUFX010000335.1:0-216 GCF_022663635.1 Bacillus cereus group sp. BfR-BA-01356
GGGTTTATTTGATATGCCCGCTTTTATAAAATCTACAAAAGATAATAAAAAACTATATGGAAAGACCGCATTTTGTTTAAAAATATACCTTAAGTTGATGGATGTGGGGTATGACCACATCACTATCAAGCTAAGATTATACAATATCAAGTATAGTAGAGATTATTTCTTTTTTCTAAAAGCCAGGCTTAGAAAATTTAAAGGTTTGCATGCGAA
>NZ_JAKUFX010000336.1:0-216 GCF_022663635.1 Bacillus cereus group sp. BfR-BA-01356
GGTTTATTTCGCATGCAAACCTTTAAATTTTCTAAGCCTGGCTTTTAGAAAAAAGAAATAATCTCTACTATACTTGATATTGTATAATCTTAGCTTGATAGTGATGGGGTACCGCCACATGCCCATCAACTTAAAAATCTTCACTACCCCCAAGTGTAAAAAAACGTTATTCTTTCTAAAAAAGCTAGACTAGAAAGGATGACGTTTTCTTATGAA
>NZ_JAKUFX010000337.1:0-215 GCF_022663635.1 Bacillus cereus group sp. BfR-BA-01356
TACTGACTGAAAAAGAATCTAGCTTTTCTCCTTCACCATTCAAAAAGCAAACTTTCATATCAAACGAACTTACATCTAGACCAACAAATAATCTCACGTAAGAGACCTCCTCGTATGATTAAGTTAGGTTTTTTAGGGACGGGATGTACCTATAAACCCAAGAGTATCTATTTTTATGAGATACTTAAATTTGTAGATAGAGTGTTGCCGACCAC
>NZ_JAKUFX010000338.1:0-214 GCF_022663635.1 Bacillus cereus group sp. BfR-BA-01356
TGGTCGGCAACACTCTATCTACAAATTTAAGTATCTCATAAAAATAGATACTCTTGGGTTTATAGGTACATCCCGTCCCTAAAAAACCTAACTTAATCATACGAGGAGGTGGGAGGAAAAGAAGAAATAATGAAAATGATAAAGGAATGGCAATCAATTTTTACAATTGCAGAACTGTGTTCCATATTTAATATTTCACGTGCTACTTATTATC
>NZ_JAKUFX010000339.1:0-213 GCF_022663635.1 Bacillus cereus group sp. BfR-BA-01356
TTATTTGAGATGCTTATTTTTAAGAGTATGCTTTTATTTTAGGAATGTTTTGATCCGATGAGTCGAAAGCTCAGGTTGTGCTCACTCTTAAGTTGATGGGCATGGGCTATATAGCATATCTAAAGGAAGTTTAAATTTAGAAAACAAATGATCGTTTTGTGCAAAAATCGAAACTTCTTCTCTAGTTAATCGATCATGAAATGCAATTGAAAT
>NZ_JAKUFX010000340.1:0-213 GCF_022663635.1 Bacillus cereus group sp. BfR-BA-01356
CCCATACAATTTTTATTAACATAACCTATCATTATCAATAGTTAACGATGCTAAAAATTTCGTTATGGGGTAATTAAAACTATTAGCTTGATAGGGATGTGGCGGTACCCCATGCCCATCAACTTAAGAGTGAGCACAACCTGAGCTTTCGACTCATCGGATCAAAACATTCCTAAAATAAAAGCATACTCTTAAAAATAAGCATCTCAAATA
>NZ_JAKUFX010000341.1:0-211 GCF_022663635.1 Bacillus cereus group sp. BfR-BA-01356
TATACCACAAAACAAACAAATGAAAACATTGCCGTTGTAGGGAACAAAATAAAGTTGCCGAAACTAGGCCTTGTTCGATTTGCCAAAAGTCGCGAAGTAGAGGGGCGTATTTTAAATGCTACAGTTAGACGTAACCCTTCTGGCAAATACTTTGTGTCATTGTTAGTTGAAACAGAAGTGCAAGAACTTCCGAAAACACAATCTTACATTG
>NZ_JAKUFX010000342.1:0-208 GCF_022663635.1 Bacillus cereus group sp. BfR-BA-01356
CGCATGCAAACCTTTAAATTTTCTAAGCCTGGCTTTTAGAAAAAAGAAATAATCTCTACTATACTTGATATTGTATAATCTTAGCTTGATAGTGATGGGGTAACGCCACATCCCTATCAAGCTAATAGTTTTAATTACCCCATAACGAAATTTTTAGCATCGTTAACTATTGATAATGATAGGTTATGTTAATAAAAATTGTATGGGT
>NZ_JAKUFX010000343.1:0-206 GCF_022663635.1 Bacillus cereus group sp. BfR-BA-01356
AAACGGTTTTAAAGATAACAAATTTGGTTTCATCTATAACAAAAACGGTTTTAAAGATAACAAATTTGGTTGCCTATCTATAACAAAAACGGTTTTAAAGATAACAAATTTTATTTCATCTATAACAAAAATGGTTTTAAAGATAACAAATTTGGTACATGATATATATTTTTATAAATTTAAAAAGATTAAGTTTCATTATTTTA
>NZ_JAKUFX010000344.1:0-204 GCF_022663635.1 Bacillus cereus group sp. BfR-BA-01356
TTTTATATGTTTTAGGAAGCTGAAACATATTGATATGTAAGGGATTATAGTACTTATCTATAACAAAAACGGTTTTAAAGATAACAAATTTGGTTTCATCTATAACAAAAATGGTTTTAAAGATAACAAATTTGGTACATGATATATATTTTTATAAATTTAAAAAGATTAAGTTTCATTATTTTAGTATTCTACATAATTATG
>NZ_JAKUFX010000345.1:0-200 GCF_022663635.1 Bacillus cereus group sp. BfR-BA-01356
CAGGGTTTATTTGATATGCCCGCTTTTATAAAATCTACAAAAGATAATAAAAAACTATATGGAAAGACCGCATTTTGTTTAAAAATATACCTTAAGTTGATGGATGTGGGGTACCGCCACATCCCTATCAAGCTAATAGTTTTAATTACCCCATAACGAAATTTTTAGCATCGTTAACTATTGATAATGATAGGTTATGT